>JBFGTT010000401.1:0-4182 GCA_041565995.1 Rhodothermales bacterium | reverse complement strand
GACGACACGCCAGGGCCACGGCCGCCGTGGGCACCGAGGTCGTGGCGTTCGTGAGCGCCGTCTCGGTGATGACGCGCTTGGCGGTGCGGAAGGCGGTGTGCACCAGCCTGTGTAGCACCGTGCCGATGTGGTCCTCCCCCGCCGCCACGCGGTAGGCGTCTTTGACCTGCGCCAGGATCTGCGCGTCGCCCAGGACCAACGAGCGCAGCCCGGCGGTCACTTCGAACAGGTGGCGGATGGCCTGTTCGTCCTCGAACAGGAACCCCCGGTCAGCCGGCCACGCCGTGCCCGTGTGCGCGGCCAGCGCCGCCTGCACATGGCCTACGTCGCGCCGGCTTCCGTAGAGATAGACCTCGGTGCGGTTGCACGTAGACAGCAACAACAGCTCCGCCTCGTCCGAGAGCGGCACCGTCCTGTAGACCGTGCGCAGGGCCGCCTCGTCGAGCGCGAAGGATTCGCGCAGGGCCACCGGCGCCGTATCGTGGTTGAGTCCAAAGGAAAAAAATGTCATACGACACACGCGCACGTCTTAGGGCAACGACGAAAAGACTACGACCCCGCCCCTGTGCTGTTCAAACGAGCAGGATGAATAGTGGATGAAACGAAATTTCGGAGAGACGTGCAATGGCTTTTTTCCTCCTCCGTGGATCCACCCCGGCGGTCCCCGGCATCCCATACACACGCCTCCGTAGCCATCGCCCCTGCGGAAGAATAACCATCCAGTAGACAACCAGGCGACGAGACGAGGCCTCTTTCGTCTTCTCGTCCGCACGTCCACACCTCCATTCGTCTTATATTGCGGCCTGCGCGCCCGCCGACCCCATCAGGTAAACCCTACCCGAACGTATGCCCGACGCCGCCCCGACCGCCCTCATCACCGAGCCGACGGCGCTTTTCGCCCTCCTCACCGCCATCCTCGGCCTCATCTTCTACCTGAGCACGCTGCCGTCGCTCAAGAAATTTTTCGACTACGTGCCGGCGGTCATCTGGGCCTACTTCGTGCCCATGTTCGCCACCACGTTCGGCCTCACGCCCGACGCCAGCCCTACCTATAGCTGGATGGCCCGTTACCTGCTGCCCCTGGCGCTCTTCCTGCTGATGATGACGGTAGACTTGAAGGCCATCCTGCGCCTGGGCAAGATGGCCCTGCTGATGATGCTAGCCGGCACGCTGGGCATCGTCGTAGGCGGGCCGGTGGCCTACCTGCTCTTCAAGGGCCTGCTGCCGCCCGACGCCTGGGAGGGCCTCGCGGCGCTCTCCGGCAGTTGGATCGGCGGCACGGCCAACATGGTCGCCATCCAGCAGCACGTCCAATCGACGGCGGCGGTGCCCACGGTGGTCGACCTCGGCCCCATCATCGTGGTCGATACCGTCGTCGGCTACGGGTGGATGGGCGTGTTGATCGCGCTGAGCGCCCTGCAGAAACGCTTCGACCGGTGGGTAGGCGCCGACACCGCTTTCGTGCAAGACCTCAACCGGCACCTGCTCGAACTCGACACGACGCGGCGCCCGGTGCGCATCGCCGACCTGGCCGTCATCGTGGGCCTGGGGCTGGGCGCCACGGTGCTCTCGCGCCTCGCGGGCGAGACCATCCCCGCCATCAGCCTGGAGCCGGGGGCGCCCTCGCTCATCAGCGGCACGACCTGGGCCATCCTGATCGTGGTGACGGTGGGGCTGTTGCTCTCGTTCACGCCGCTGCGACGGTTGGAGCAGCCGGGGGCCTCGCGCATCGGCTACTTCGCGCTCTACCTCTTGCTGACCTCCATCGGCGCGCAGGCCAACCTGGCCGCCGTGCTGGAGGCGCCCCTGTTCCTGCTGACGGGCGCCGTCTGGATCGCCATCCACGTGGGCCTCCTGCTGCTGGTGGCGCGGCTGCTGCGGGCGCCGCTGTTCTTCGTGGCCACGGGCAGCATGGCCAACATCGGCGGGGCGGCCAGCGCGCCCATCGTGGCGGAGGTCTACCTGCCGGGGATGGCGCCGGTGGGCCTGTTGATGGCCGTGGCGGGCTACATCCTGGGCATCTACGCCGCCCTCGGCTGCGCCGAAATCCTGCGCTTCCTGAGCATGCTCTGACGGGTGAACGAGACGCCCGGAGGCTACCTGGTAAACCGGAAGGCTACCGCGTGGATGTCCTCGCTGGCGACCAACTCCGTGAGCCGCTGGTCGAAGTACAACACCGGCCAGAGGCGGTAGGACTGCTCCGGCCCCGTCTCCAAGCTACCGGCCATGCGCTGGAGTTCCCAGACGAAGACGTCCACTTCTTTTTGCTCGCCCTGCTTCACGGTGACGGTACAGTAGCAGGCACAGAATCGCTGTACGAGCCAGGATCGCGTGAGGCGCTCGTTTTCTAATCTTTCGAAGTGCTTCTGGCCGCATACGTCGAAGGCAACCGGAGGCGCGGAGAGGTTGCGAACGCGCAGGCGAACCTGCGTGCCATCCGTGAGCACGTACACCTGCTGGACCGGCTCAACGATGATGGTGAAATCCTGAACCTCATTGGTTGGGTCGAGCATCGTGCAGCCTGCCAGCGCACAGGCCAGCAGGCAGAGGGCGGAAACCGTGGCAGATCGCATGGCTGTCGCGCACCGGCAGGGCGAGGACGTGTCAGGAACCCGTGCATCAGCAATACTACCCGCCATGCCTCCCGGCTACCCAAGATCAACGGAAAGAGAAACGGGACGAAAACCAATCCCCTCCCGATCCACCCGTCAAACGCGCGGGCGGCGCCTCCCCCGGCACGAGGAAGGCGCCGCCCCGTTGTGCTGCGCGCAGGGAAGACGTCGGCGCGCTATCGGTGCAGGATCATGGCGCGGCTCGTGACGGTGTTGCCGGCCTGCAAGCGGTAGAGGTAGACGCCGCTGGGCAGGTCGTCGGCCCGGAACGTGACAGTGCGCGGCCCGGCGGGCACCACCTCGTCGATCAGCGTGGCAACCTGCTGCCCGAGCGTGTTGTAGACCGTCAGCGTCACCGCCGCCGGCTGCGCCAGGTCGAAGGGAATGACCGTCGCCGGATTGAACGGGTTGGGGTAGTTTTGCCCCAGGCTGATCGCCCGCGGCACCTCCGGCCCCGGCTCGTTGGGCGTGCCGCCCTCGACGAGCACCGTGTAGCCCGCCGAGACGACGTTCCCCTGCTCGTCCAGCTCGATGTCGGCGCTGAAGTTCCCGCGCGAGACGTAGCTGATCGAGGTGGTGGTGGTGGTGATGTCGAAGATGGTCGTCTCCTGGGTGGTGCGCAGGCGCAGGCAGGCCGCCGAGCCGGCAGGCGTGACGAGCGTGCCCCAGCCGTCCACCTCCACCTCGACGGTCGAGTCGAAGCTGAACGCGGCGCCGTCGACGTCGAAGGTGGTGGTGGTGCTGTAGCTCCACGTGGTGCCGGCGGTCAGGGGTAAGAGGAAGACCTGCTCGGCCGGATCGTTCTTGAGCGTCCCCTGTTCGTCCTGGCCGTCTTCGTCGAAGTCGCCGATGACGATGGCGCCGAGCAAGAACAGCCCGTCGCTCTTGAGGTCGAAGTACCCGTAGGCTTGTCCGTCGACGCCGTATTCGATGGCGTTGTCGGTGAAGGCGACGTAGTTGGCCGGGGCGAAGAACGGATCGCTGGCGCCGGGCATCTCGGACGAGCGCGGCAGGAAGCGGGAGGTAAAGGCAACGGGCGGTTCGTAGGTGAAGCCGCTGAAGTCGAAGGTTCGGTTGTTGCCGGTCGTGGCGGCCAGGGCGGCTACGCCGGTGAGGTCTTGCACTTCGTACGTGGTGGTCGCGAATTGCTTGCCGACCTGCGCGCGGAAGTAGGCTTCATCGAGGGTGATCTGGGCCGTAGCGTGTCCCGCCGTCAAAACAAGCGCGACGCACAGAAGGACTAGCATTCGTTTCATGGTCGTATCTCCGCAATAGGTGAAGGGCCGGAGGAGGAGCCGGCGTTGCTCCCCCCGGATTTTTAAGCGGGCGCAATGTTACACATTTCCTGCGGCCCTGCCAATAGGACGTTCGGCCTATTTCACCGCCGCGCGCCGGTGTAACTATAACCTTACAATTCTACTTTCAGCGGGCAGCGGGACGGTTGGACGATAGACGAGAGACGATGGACGAACGCCGCGCCCCATCGTCTTTGGTCTCCCGTCACCCTTTGCCGGATCCCGGCCCTCGGATCAGGTCCTGGACGGTCCGGGATGACGGGAGGGGGCTTATG
>JBFGTT010000400.1:0-4185 GCA_041565995.1 Rhodothermales bacterium | reverse complement strand
GGCACGGCGGGAACGCGGCGTCGGCAAATCCGAAGGCCGGCAGCAGGCCCGTGGCCGCCACGCCGCCGGCCAGCCGCCTCAGAAAGCGGCGCCGCGAGGGCCGGCAGGCGGCCTCCGGCACGTGCTGAAAGGTTACGTTGCGCATCGTGGATCTTCCGCGCTGATGCGTCATTTGCGGGATGACCTTCCCCCATGATAGGAATTTTGCGCGACGCATGCTCCGGGCCGGATCAGCTTTCAGCGATCAGCCGTCAGCTTTCAGCTAAAGCGTCTTTAAGCTGCCCGCTGAAAGCTACCCTGCGCGCACCTACCCGCTTCGCTCTACCCTTTTCCACTTTCCATTTTCCCATAACCCTCCTCCCCTCAACGCCATGAACCGATCTTGCGCCGGGCTGCTCGCGGCCTTGCTCTTGCTGGCCGGCTGCGACCTCCCGGGGTCGGACGACGGCCGGCGCAGTGCCGTGGGCCTCGAAGCCGGCGCTGTCTTCAACTACGCATGGAACTTCACCGAAATCGACTCGGCGGGCGGCGCCCAGGTCATCGCGCAGGACCTCTTCATCGTCCTCGTGGCCGAGACCGACGCGAAGGTCGGCGCGCTGCGCGATCTGCTCCGGATCGAGGCTTTCTCGGCCGCCACCGACACGGCTTCCAGCGATATCTGGTACCGCGAGACGCCCGACGAGCTGGCGGAGGTGGCCTACGGCGCGGCGAACGTGACGCCCCTGGTGACGCCCAAGCGCGACGCCGCCGTCGCCCCCGCGGCGCCTTTTGCGCAGCCGAAGACCCTCGCCCGCCTGCTCGAACGGCACCGGCTCGGCGGCGGCCCGGCTTCGGCAGATTCCTCGATCATCCGCGCGGAGCCGCGCATCGTCTACCGGTTCCCGCTGAAGGCGGGCGCCCGGTGGACCGCCTTCCGCACGCCGTTCCTGCAAACCCGCGAAGTCGTCGGCGAGGAGACGGTGACGGTGCAGGCCGGCACGTTCCGTTGCGCCAGGGTCCGCACGCGCCTGCCCGACCTGGCGCCTGAGCTGGAGTGGACGGACTACGTGGCCGAGCAGGGGCTGATTCTGCGGACCATCGAAATGACGAGCGAACGCAGAGACAGCCAGAACAATCCCATCGGCACGCTGGTCACGCGGGAGCGCCTGGAACTAATCCGCCGCAGCCGGAAGTGACGCGCCGGCGGCGACGCTCCACGAAAACTCCGCAGGCTTCGAACCGGCGGAGTTTTTATTTTGCGCCCACGCCTTCCCGCCCGCTCGATGCTTCGCCATGCCGCTCGCTTTCAACGACAAGCTGCGCCGGATCCAGGCCGACAAACGCTCGGTGCTCTGCGTCGGCCTCGACCCCGACCCGAAGCGACTGCCCCGGCACCTGCTCGACCGGCTCCCGCTGGCCGAGGCCGTCGTCGCTTTCAACGCCGCCGTCATCGAGGCGACGGCGGCGGCGGCGTGCGCCTTCAAGCTCAACTTCGCTTTCTTCGAGGCGCTGGGGCGCGAGGGCTTCGCCGCGCTCGAACGCACCGTGCAGCACCTCCCCCAGGACGTCGTGGCCCTGGCCGACGCCAAGCGTGGCGACATCGGCAACACGGCGCGCTTCTACGCCGAGGCCGTCTTCGAGCAACTCGGCTTCGACGCCTGCACCGTCTCGCCCTACATGGGCCGCGACGCCGTCGAGCCGTTCCTGCAGTATCCGGGCAGGGCGGCTTTCGTGCTGGCGCGCACCTCCAACCCCGGCGCCGCCGACTTCCAGGAGTGCGACTGCGAGGGCGAACCGCTCTACGCCCGCGTGGCCCGGCACGCGGCCCGCTGGCACGACGAAGCGCCCGGCACGGCGGGGCTGGTCGTGGGCGCTACGGGGCCGGAGGCGTTGCGCGAGATCCGCGCCCTCTGCCCTACCCTTCCCTTTCTGATCCCCGGCGTCGGCGCGCAGGGCGGCGACCCGGCAGCCATCGCGCCGGCGGCCACCGCCGAGGGCCTCGTACTGGTCAACAGCAGCCGCCAGATCATCTACGCCTCCGGCGGCGAGGACTTCGCCGAGGCCGCCGGTCGCGCCGCCGAGGCGCTACGGGCGGCGCTGGCGCAGGCTATCAGCGGATGAGCATCATGGCCCTTCACGTCGGTCCTGCAAAAGCGGGGGCAGCCTTGATGTCCTCCTTCAGGGTAATCCGGTCTTCTAGCATCCGCAGGTGCGCCCGGCACCGGGATAGCGGATGATCGGGAAAGCGTTCGTCCCACTCCGCGTCGTCGGCGGGATTGTGCAGCACGAGCCCCTCGAACAGGGGATCGTAGGGATCTTGAAACCACCGCCGGCTCTGCGGCGCCTCGTCTTCGGAGGCCACCCGCAGGAAGACCGCCGAGTCACGCATGCCCGTCACGCCTGTTTCCCGGCACAAGACCTTGACCACGAAGCTGAAGGGCTGCCGGGGTATCAACAGCGCGCCTTCATAGGTCATACCGCTCGGCTGCTGCGGTTTCTTGACAATCGAACGCACCGCCGGGACGCCGTCGAGGGAGACCACGTCGACTTCGACGATGCCCGCCCCGGCTTGCATGGCCTCTGCCCGAACGGCGGCTCGTACCGCATCAAGGTCGTCTAAGGAGGCCGCGAAGTCCGGGGGCCCTGCGTGGAAGTGCAGCGTGAGGCCGTCCCCCTGGTCATTTTGCCAGACCCGCGTCATCTCGTCGTGAAAGACTACTTCCCACGCCGGTACGACGAGCCGGACGCTTTCGGGCGTAGGCTGGATCGCCCAGCGTTCCAGGTCCGCGCCCCAACGGTCGGCTTCCCGCTCGAATTCCGCCAGCAGCACGTCGAAAAACAGCGCGCGGGCCTGAGGGTAGCCCTCCTCGTCTTGCAACGCTTTGAACGTATTCTGAAGCGTTTCGTAGCCCGGCAACACCTCGTAGCGGTGGTACCGTAAATCGGGGATGAAAAAAAACTTGATCCAGGCCATCAGCCCGTCGAACCACCCTTCGAGGTAGTAGCGGAGATGCACGTAGGGACACTCGACGTACCAATCCGCTTCCCGGATAAGGGCTACCGGGCTGATCGTGCACAGGTCACGCTCGGCCAGCGCCGCAAGCCGTCCGTTGAGGAAAGGCGCCTCCTCGCTTTCGAGGAAGAAAAAGCTCATGCGGTCTTCGCCCGGATAGAGTTCGCGTGGATCGAACAGCCGGAAATCCAGGCCCCGCACGCGCAGGCGCTCCAGACGCAACACGGAATGCGAAGCCTGCGGCGCTTCCGGTTCGTGCGCCACGCCGCGCCGCATAGCCTCTTCGACCAGCCCGCGATGGTCCTCGGCTACGTCGCAGCGGACCAGAATGCGGCCAGTGAGTTCTTGATCGAAGAAGCGCAGGGTAGGCCGGGCGGGCAAGCCCTCCGAGCGCTGCGCGGCGAGGATTTCGGTAAACTTGGGGCGCAGCGACGGCGGTTGCGCCCAACGCGCCTCGTGGCGTTGCGCCAGCAGACGGAGGAAGGACAACAACTCGTTCTGGATATCCCGTTGGGGGCACCGCCCCTTCCAGGTCACGATGACGGATCCCATACGATACAAGTACCGAAACTTGCCGACATGTATCAAGCGCACGCGCGGGGAAAATGCACCCCTGGCCGGGAGGACGCGCCGGGGATCTCGGAGGTCGTCGGGGTGGCACAGGCGGCGGATCCCCTAAAAAAATCCAGCAAACGCCCCCTTCTTCCCGGCGATCCCTAAAAAAAACAGGCACGGCGAGGTTAGATTTGCCGCGCCGACGTGTCTTTACAGGTACGGCCTGACGTGTCTAACCAGCCCTCGTACGCCGCCATGCCGAGCACCGCCATCGAGAAGTTGCTGCTTCCCGGCCCCACGCCCTTTTTCTACGGAACCAGCGAAGCGGTCTACCAGGTTACCCTCCACGAGCCGGGCGGCGCCCTGCCGCGCGTGCCCGAAGCGCTCGTCCACGAGGTGTGGCAGGCCCGGCGGTTCGACCACACGGCGCTGGTCACTTCCGGCGGCGTCCCTGTGACCGTGCTGGATCCGGGCACGTACAACACCGACCGCGGCCCCGACTTCCGCGCCGCCCGTCTGCGCATCGGCCCGACCGAGTGGGCCGGCGACGTCGAGATCCACACCACCTCCGGCGGCTGGTTCGACCACAAGCACCACCTCGACGCCGCCTACAACGGCGTCGTCCTGCACGTGGCCCT
>JBFGTT010000399.1:0-4187 GCA_041565995.1 Rhodothermales bacterium | reverse complement strand
CGCGCCCGCCGCCATCGAACGCTTCGCCCGCCAGGGCGTCCTCCCCTCGATGCAGCCCTACCACGCCATCGACGACGGGCGATGGGCCGAAAAACGCATCGGCCCGGTGCGCATCCAGACCACCTACGCCTTCCGCGCCCTCCTCGACGCCGGCGCCCGCCTCAGCTTCGGCTCCGACTGGACCGTCGCGCCCATCAGCCCGCTCGAAGGGATCTACGCCGCCGTCACAAGGCGCACGCTCGACGGAGCCAACCCCGGCGGGTGGGTGCCGCAGCAGAAGATCGGCGTCGAGGAAGCCCTGCGCGCCTACACCGCCGCCAACGCCTATGCCGGCTTCCAGGAGGCGCGCCTGGGCACGCTCGAACCCGGCAAGTGGGCCGACTTCGTGGTGCTCTCCGGCAACCTCTTCGCGCTTGATCCGGTAGAAATCGAGACGATCCGCGTGCTGCGCACCATCGTAGGCGGCCTCGAGCAGTACGTGGCAGACGAGTAAGTTCCGGCAACCACACGGCCATGAGGGCGATTCGTCGAATCTGGCGTGCCGTGCGCATCCTGGTGGCGCTCGTCGTCCACCCGGCGTACACGGCGTTGGCGGCGCGGCGGCTCCCGCCGGCAGAGCGCTCGGCCTTTCGAGCGCGTCGCCAGCAGATCGGGATGGCAGTGCTGTGCCGCACGTTGGGCATACGCGTGACGATCACCGGGACGCCGCCGGCCCACCGCCCGATGCTCTACGTGTGCAACCACCTGGGCCTGCTCGACACGCTGGTGCTGGCCTCGCAGATGCCCGTTTCGTTTGCGGCCAAGGCCGAGATCCGCGCCTGGCCGCTGCTGGGATGGGTCTGCAGCACGATGGGCGTGCTCTTCGTCGAACGGGAACGCCCGACGCAGACGAGCCGGTTCGTGCGCGACGTGCAGCAGAAGCTGGGCGAGGGCGTCCCGGTGCTCGTTTTTCCGGAGGGCACCACCGGTCCGGGCGACGCCCTGCTGCCGTTCAAGACCGGCGCCTTCGAGTCGGTAGCGGGGCAGGAGCAGGGGGCCGTGCTGCCGCTGCACCTGGCCGCACGCGCCATCGAAGGCGACCCCGCACGGCGCGACGAGGTCGTCTGGGGCACGCAGGGCTTTCTGGAACACGGCTGGCACGTAGTCGGCCTCAGGCGGGTGGACATGCACGTGCGCGTGGGCGAGCCGGTGGCTACCGCCGGGCACGACCGCAAGCAACTGGCCCGCCTGACGCAGCAGGCCGTCGGCCAGCTGGGCGCGCTGCCCGTGGCCGAACCGGCTTGATTTAACGGCCACCCGTCCGATGCTTTTTACCGGGCCGGTTGCCGGAGCTATCGGCGGTGCCGTGCGGCGGCTTGCAACCTCCGCCGAGCAGGTGCGTTTGGAAAGGATAAGATCATCGCACAGCCTGCCGGCCCCGGCTGAAACAAAGCGTTCGGTGCAGGGTGTCTGGATAAGCGCAGAGGATCTCATTTTGTAGCCGCGTATTGCATGGAAAGGCCGCGCCGTACTCGTCATACTTCGATCCTGATCGGGATCGGCCTGGTGCTCGTCGGACTGCTCGGCGGCATCCTGGTGATGCTCTTCATCGTGGATCTGCGTCCGAATGCGGCGCCGGCGCCGCAGGTGGTCGAGCCGGTCCAGTTGGGCCGGCAGGATCCGCCGCCGCTGGCAACCTGGACGCCCGACTCGGGCGCGGTCGCCGTGGACGTGGTCTCGCTCAACGGCATGTTCAAACAGGTGGCCGACCACGTCACCCCGGCGGTTGTCTACCTCCAGGTCGACGGCCCCCACGCGCGCGACCTGCCCCGCGATTGGTTCCACAACTTCGACGGCGACGACCTCGGCGAGCGCTTCTTTCGCGAGATGCCCCGCCAGAGCGTCGGCAGCGGCGTGCTCATCAGCAAGCAGGGCTACATCGTCACCAACCACCACGTCGTCGATCACGCCAGCGCCATCCAGGTGACGCTGGCCGACAAGCGGCAGTTCAAGGGCCGCATCGTCGGCTTCGATCCTTCGACCGACCTGGCCGTCGTTCAGATCGATCCGCATCCGAGCCTGCCGGTGATCCCGCTGGGCGACTCGGACCGGCTGCAAGTGGGCGAGTGGGTGCTGGCCGTCGGCAATCCCTTCCGCCTGACCTCGACCGTCACGGCGGGCATCGTCAGCGCGCTCGGACGCCAGGTCAACATCATCGACGACCGCTTCCGCATCGAAGATTTCATCCAGACCGACGCGGCCATCAATCCCGGCAATTCGGGCGGGGCGCTGGTCAACCTGCGCGGCGAACTGGTGGGCGTCAACACCGCCATCGCCACCGAAAGCGGCTCCTACGAGGGCTACGGCTTCGCCGTCCCCGTCAACCTCGTCGAACGCGTCGTGCGCGACCTGATCGCCTACGGCGAGGTCCGACGCGGCTACCTGGGCGTGACGATTGAGGACATCGACGCCGCCTCGGCCCGCAAGCTGGGCCTCGACCACATCGGCGGCGTGTTGCTGAGCGAGGTCACGCGCGACGGCGCCGCCTTCCGGGGCGGCCTGCGCCGGGGCGACGTGGTGCTCTCCATCGACGGCCGCCGCGTCAACGCGCCCAACGAACTGCAAAGCTCCATCGCCCGCCATCGCCCGGGCGACGAGCTTGCCCTCGAAGTCTGGCGGCAGGGCCGGACGCAGCGCCTCTACGTGCAACTGCTGGGCAAGGAGGATCCAGCCTATCAAAACTGGTTCGCCGAGGAAGCCCCCGAGCCGGGTCCCGAACGCGCCCCGCGCACCCCGCGCATGGAGGTCTTTCAACTCGAGGAGTGGGGCATCGGCCTGCGAGAGTTGACCGACCGCGAGCGCAATGCCTTCGACGCCGAGCAGGGCGCCTACGTGGCCTACGTCGAGAAGGGCAGCGTGGCGGCACAGGCCGGCCTGCCGCGCGACGCGATCGTCCTGCGCATCGGCGACGAGGCGGTCGCCTCGGTGGAGGAGGCCGTCCGCCTGCTGGGCGTAGCCGCCGAGACGTCCGAGACGGTGCTGCTGCGCGTCAAGCGCCGCAACGGCCTGCTGGCTTTCTACGACCTCGACGTGCCCGCCGCCCGGTGAGCCGGCTTGCGCGTACCCTCACGATGGCACCATCGGCCAGGCTGGCGCGCTGCCGGTCTGGCATTTTTTCGTCTTGAAGGATCGAGCGGCTCGCCTGGTTGCCTTCGGATCCCAACACTCCAACACTCTAACACCCCCCACCACCCGGCTGCTATGATGCGCTATCTGACGGCGGGAGAGTCGCACGGCGAGGCGCTCGTGGGCATCGTCGAGGGCGTGCCGGCAGGCGTGCCGCTGACCGCCGACGACCTCAACCACCACCTGGCCCGGCGCTGGCTCGGCTTCGGGCGCGGCGGACGCGCCAAGATCGAGCAGGACCGCGTGCACCTCTACGCCGGCGTCCGCTTCGCCCGCACGATGGGCAGCCCCATCGCCCTGCGCCTCGACAACGCCGCCTACACGAAGGACCGCTCCGGCTGGCCCGCCGTGATGGCCGTCGAAGGCACCGGCGAGGGCGTCGAAAAGGTGACCCTGCCACGGCCCGGCCACGCCGACCTGGTGGGCGTGCAAAAGTACCGCTTCGACGACATCCGGCCCGTCATCGACCGTTCCAGCGCCCGCGAGACGGCCATGCGCGTGGCCTGCTGCTCGGTGGCGCGGCAGTTGCTCAAACAGTTCGGCATCGAGGTGGGCAGCCACGTCGTTCGCCTGGGCCGGGTGGGCTACGCCGAAGCCGGACAGTGGCGCGAGCGCGTCGAGGCGCTGCTGGCCGAGGGCGCCGAGGCCGTCAACCGCGCCGCCGACGAGAGCGAAGTCCGCATGCTCGACGCCGCGCTGAGCGCCCGGTGCGTCGAGCACATCAAGGAGACGAAAAAACAGGGCGACTCGCTCGGCGGCGTCTACGAGGTCGTCGTCACCGGGGTGCCGCCGGGGCTGGGGTCCTACGTCCACTGGGATCGCCGCCTCGACGGCCAGTTGGCTCAGGCCATCCTCTCGATCCAGGCCCAGAAAGCCGTCGAAGTGGGCGACGGCGTGGCGGCGGCGGCGCTGCCCGGCTCGCAAGTGCACGACCCTATCTTTCGCGACGGCGACGTGTTCCGGAGGCGCACCAACCACGCCGGGGGCGTCGAGGGCGGCATCTCCAACGGGATGCCCATCAT
>JBFGTT010000398.1:0-4196 GCA_041565995.1 Rhodothermales bacterium | reverse complement strand
GTCGGGCGTCGTGAGGTCGGTGACGTATTCGGAGCCACCGACCTGTTCGAGGATGTCCGGGTCATCCGGCACCTTGATCCAGTTGACCGTCGTCGTCGGATCGCCTTCGAGCATGACCTCCATCGTCTCTCCCACGGCGAGGTTGACGATCTCGCCGCTGTTGTACTGATAGAGACGCAGCACGCCTTCGCGTGGCGTCGAGCAGGCGCCCAGCAGCAGCAAGGCACCCAACACCGCAACCCAGGAGGGTCTTCGATTCATGACGCTGTGCCTCCTTCTTCCATCTTCAGGCCGTTCCTCCCGCACGGGCGGTCTCTGGCGATAAACGCTCCGATCTACAAGAAGAGGGCGCGGGTCCTATTCCCGCCCTCGCCCAATGAAAGGTAGGCAACGCAACGGCGGGATGCGCGGTACAAGCCCGTTCAAAGACACAAGACCGATAGCCCTGTGCGCACCCGTCTGACCGAATCGCCTGAAGAAGCGGCGGCGTTGCTGCGCGCCGGAGAGGTCGTCGCCTTCCCGACGGAGACCGTCTACGGCCTCGGCGCCGACGCCTTCGACGCCGAGGCCGTGCGCAAAATCTTCGCCGCCAAGGGCCGCCCCGCCGACAACCCGCTCATCGTCCACGTCGCGCGCCTCGATCAGATCGACCTGCTGGCCGAGGCGGTGTCGGCGCCGGCTCGCCGCCTCATCGACGCCTTCTTTCCCGGTCCGCTGACCGTCATCCTGAAGAAAAAACCCGAGGTGCCCGGCGTCGTCACCGGCGGCCTCGACACGGTGGGCGTGCGGATGCCCCGGCACCCGGTGGCGCAGGCGTTCCTGGCGGCCTGCGGGCGGCCCGTCGCCGCGCCCTCGGCCAATCGTTCGGGGCGGCCCAGCCCGACGACGTGGCAGGCCGCCTACGCCGACCTCGACGGGCGCGTCGCCTGCATCCTCCAGGCCGAGCGCACGCCCGCCGGCCTCGAATCGACCGTGGTCGATTGTACGGAGGCGACGCCGACGGTGCTGCGCACGGGCGTCATCACGCTGGAAGCCTTGCGCGCCGTGCTCCCGGACGTGCGCCTGGCCGAGCAGGGCGCGCGCGAGGGGTTCCGCAGCCCCGGCACCCGCTACCGGCACTACGCCCCGCGCGCCCGCGTGCGGCTCGTCGGCCATCCTGCCGAGGCCCGCCCCGGCCCCGGCGCCGCCTACATCGGCCTGGAGACACCGGAGACGCCGGGCGCCTTCGGCCTGCACGCCGTCTGCCCGACCGTCGAAGCCTACGCGCACGAGTTGTTCGACTTTTTCCGTCGCTGCGACGCCGCCGGCCTGCGCACGATCTACTGCCAGCGGGTGGCGCCCACCGGCCTGGGCCGCGCCCTGATGGACCGCCTCCAACGCGCCGCCGAAGGATGACCGGGTGGGACGTACGGACGCGTGGACGTGTGGACGAAAAAGCGGTTCGTCGGCGCGTGCTGGTTCAGGGGCGGATGCGGAGGGAGAGGCCGGGTTGCTCGGCACTCAGCACGGGGGTGACGCTGATGCGGCTGCCGCCGTGCAGGTGGCGGCGCGTGAGCCAGTAGCCCGTCGTGAAACCGATGGCGGCGCCGACGAGCACGTCGGAGAACCAGTGGGCGTTGTCGGCCATGCGCGTGAAGGCCGTGCCGGCGCCCAGCAGGAAGAGGCCGTAGGCAGGCACGTTGGCGTAGTAGAGCAGCCAGGGCGTGGTGAAGGCGAAGACGGTGGTGGCGTGCCCGGAGGGGAAAGAGGTGTTGCCGGAGAAGGGCCGGAAGTGGGTCGTACCCTGCTCCTGGAACGGCCTGGCCCGCCCCACGACGCCCTTGAGCGTGTTGGTGACCAGGTTGGAGAAGACGATGGCTTCGAGCGAGGTGAACGCCGCGTCCTGCAGGCGCTCGTCGTCGGAGAGGAGCGAGCCGAGGAAGAGCATCAGGGCCATCGGGCGCACGGCCTTCACGTTGCCGATCTCGTTGGCGATTTTTCGCGCGGGCCGGTAGGTGCCTTCGGAGAGTTCGATGGCGCGCTCGGTCAGGCCGGCCTCGCGGGGGGAGAACAGGAGCAGCACGCCGCCCATCCCCGCCGCTGCGTAGAGCGTGTACGGCGAAGGCAGGCCCTTCACGAAAGCCGTCGCATCCTGCCCGGTCCACAGCACGAAGCGAAACGGGTCGGGCGAGGAGGCGGGGGCCTGGGCCAGGGCGGCCGGCGCGGCGGCCAGCAGCAACAGCAGCAGCGCCGTGCACGGGCGGGCGAGGCGGGACGAGCGGCGAACGGATTCCAACACGCGCCAGGAGGATGGTGGGAAAGGACGGTGCGCCGGCCAGTATAGCCACTGCCGCCGTCAATCGAAAGCCCGGCGCCAGGCGCCTCAGGCGGCAGCCCCGCGCGTCTTGCGGATGAGCCAGCGGCCCAGCCCCGGCAGCCGGCGGCAGACGCCCACGCCCAGGCGGGCCAGGGCCGGATGGCAGTAAGCGTGGTGCATCCACCGGCCCAGCCTCATCCGCAGGCCGAACTCCCGGCGCCAGGCACGCGCGTAGTCGTCGCGGAAGGCCGGAGCGGCGAGGGCGCCGTCGAGGAAGGCCGAGGCACGCGGCACCGCCATCTCCGCCGCGCGCAACGCCATCGCCATGCCGTCGCCGCACATCGGCGCGATCATGCCGGCCGTGTCGCCGATCATGCACACGTCGCCCGCAAAAGCTCCTTTCGAGGCCAGCGTGACCTGCCCGACGGCGACGAAGCGCTCGGAGACGCGCCGCATGGCCCCGAAGCGCCGCGCCAGCGCCGGATTTTTTTTGAGCGACCGTTCGATCATGGCCTCTGGAGCGCCGCCGGCTGATTTGAGCGTCTGCGCGTGGGCGATCCAGCAGGCGTTCACGCGCCCGCCCTCCACGTGCGAGAGGCCGCAGTAGCCCCCCGGAAAGGCGTGCAATTCGATGACGCCGGGCATCTGCACCCCCTCGTAATGCGCCTTGAAGGCCACGAACGGACTTTTCGCCTGCAAGAAGGCGCGGTCGAGCTTGCGGTCGAGCAGGCTGCGTTTGCCGTAGGCGCCCAGCACCAGGCGCGCCGCGAACGTCTCCCCCGCCGCCGTCTCCAGGGCAAACCCGTCGTCGAGGGTCCCGGCGACGGCCCGCACCGGCACGCCGTCGCGGGCGTCGGCGCCGGCGGCGCGGGCGCGCTCGAAGAGCAGCCGGTCGAGCACGAAGCGGCTCAGCCCGAGGGCAGTGCCGGGCAACGGACTTTCGAAGACGGCTCCGTCGGGCGTCGTCACCCGCGCGAGAGAGATGCGGTGGGCGCCGGCTCGCCGGACGGCCTCGCGGATCCCCAGCCGCGCGAACATGGCCTGGACTTCGACCGAGAGGAACTCGCCGCAGAGCTTGTGCGCCGGGTAGCGCTGTTTTTCGAGCAGCAGCACGCGCCGCCCCTGCCCGGCCAGTTGGATGGCCGCGCTGCACCCGGCCAGCCCGCCGCCGACGATCGCTACGTCATAGTTCATATCCCGGAGCGTGGTTGGAACCTGGAGGATCGATCAAACGGCCAGCGTGGAGAGCGTCCAGCGGAAGGCCCAGTGCCAGCGGATCCGGAAGCCGTCGAGGCCGGCGTCTTCGGCGACGGCGCGGAGTTCGTCGCGCGTGAAGCCCTGGCGCACCGAGATCGGCCCGTCGTGGCGGAACATGGGCGAGACGGGCAGCACGGCGGCCAGCGCGCGGATGCCGTAGTAGGCCAGCCGATGCCGGTGCAGGTCGTTGACGACGAGGCCGCTCCGGGCCAGGCGGTGCATCTCGCCGACGAGGGCCACGGCCTGCGCGTGGTCGAGGTGGTGCATGAAGAGCGAGGCGGCGCACACGTCGAAGGCGCCGTCGTCGTAGGGCGTCGCCAGCGCGTCGCCGGCTTCGACGCAGACGCGCGCGCGCAGGCGCGGCGGCAGGTCCCGGTCGAGCGCCTGCCGGGCGTACGCCACCGTGGCCGGGTTGGCATCGAGGGCGACGACGGCCACGTCGAGGCGGTGGCGGTCGGCCCAGCGGACGAGGAAGGCGGGGAAGTCGGCGGCGCCGGTAGCCAGGTCGAGCACGCGGAGGGGGCGTCCGGGGGGCGACGCGCGCAGCACCGGCCCGAGCACGGCCAGGGTGGCCGCGTAGCCGCCCAGCCATCGGTTGACCTGCCGGAGGTTCTCGAGCGCCCCCGTCAGCCGTTCGTCGACG
>JBFGTT010000397.1:0-4199 GCA_041565995.1 Rhodothermales bacterium | reverse complement strand
CAGATCCGAGGCCAGGAGGTCGATGCCCGCTCGGATATCTACTCGCTGGGCATCCTGCTCTACGAGATGCTCAGCGGACGCGTCCCGTTCGAGGGCGACAGCGACTTCGAGTTGATGCGCGCGCAAATCGAGCGGACGCCGGCGCCGCTGCGCCCCCTGGCGCCGCACGTCCCCGAAGCCGTCGAGCAGGCTATCTTCCACGCCCTCGAAAAAGCACCGGCGGCCCGCTTTCAGACCGTTCCGGCCTTTCGGCAAGCGCTGGAAGAAATCCTGCGCGCCCGCCCCGAGCCGGCTCCCGACATCAAGCCCTCCCGTGCGGAACCGACTACACGCACCGGCGGTGCCGTGGGGGCAGCGGAAGCCGCCAAAGCCACGCGCATGGCAGACCCGCCCCCGGCTACCGCCGCGCCGGCGGCGAAGGCGACGCGCATAGCGGACGCACAGCAAGAACGGCCCGCGCGCCCCTTTCCGGAGCGAACGACCCCGGCGGAAACGCGCGCCGTGGAAGGCATGGCGCTCGAAGAGGCGCCGGACGGACCGGAAGCCGCCGTTCGGTCCGTCCTGGCCGACGTGCGGGCACGCTTTCGGCTCGACGCGCTCGTTCAAAAGCCGTACGTGGGCCTGGGCGTCGCCGCGCTCCTGGCGCTCCTGCTCTTGCTGGTTTTCTGGCCTTCCAACCCGCCGTCCGCTCCCGATGGGCAAGAAGACCTTGCGGCTGCCGCCGGAGAGCAACCCGGCGCGCTCCTCCAGGGAAACGAGCCGCTCCCGTCGAATCAGGCGGGCGGCCAGCCGGTCGTCGTGCCGCCGCCTGCCGCGCCGGCGCCGGCAGGGCCGGTCGTCGTGGAGCGGCCGGGTCCGTCGGGGACACAAGGGGTGGCCGCCCTGCTCGAAAAGGCGCGCGCGTACGTCGCGCAGAACCGCCTCACCACGCCCGCCGACGACAACGCGGTGGAGCTGTGCTTGCAGGCGCTCCAGCTCGATCCCGGCAACCGGGAAGCGTTGGGGCTGCTTCGACAGATCGTCGAGCGCTACGTGGCCTGGGGCGACGACCAGGCGGCGCGTGGAGCCTTCGCGCGCGCCCGAGAGCAGTACCGCAAGGGCCTCGACGTGTCCCGGCGCATCCCCGGCGCGCCCGGTCCGCTGGCCGCCGAGGCCGAGCGCAAGCTGGCCGAGGTGGAGGCCCGCCTGGCCGAGAACCCCTCCGACGCCCGCCTCGGCAGCGTGCGCGTCGTCGTCCGGCCCTTCGGCGACATTTACATCAACGACAGCCGGAAGGCCAGGGAGACGATCCAGCCCTACACGGAAGACCTCTCGCCGGGCGCCTACCGCATCCGCGCCGTCCACCCGGTCTTCGGAACGTGGGAGAAGCAGGTCGCCGTCGAGGCCGGCGCGGCGCAGGAGGTGCTCTTCAACTTCACCCAGGAGTACCGGCTGACGGTCACCTCCGACCCGCCCAACGCAGAGATCTACGTGGACGGCAAGGCGACGGGGCGGTACACGCCGAGCCTGCTGACGCTGCGTCCGGGCCGGCGTGCCATCGAGGTGCGCAAAGCGGGCTATTCGATGGACGAGGGGGCGCAAAGGCTCACGCTGGAGCACGACGTGAAGGAACCGCTCCACTTTATCCTCAGGCCCAGGCAATGAACGGGCCGCCCTCAGCCATTAAATGACGGAAGACACCATGCCCGCTCGAAAGAGAGTACGCCGCAGCCTTGTGCTGCCGGCGCTGATCGTGCTCACGTTGCTGCATCCCGCTTCGGCGGCGAGGGCGCAGGACGCCTGCAAGAAAGAACTGGCCTCGGCGGAGGAAGCCTATACACGCGGTCGTTTCGACGAGGCCATCGGCCACCTCAGCGAGTGCCTGGAGAAACGGAGGGTCTCGGAGGATGAGCGGGAACGGGCCTACCGCCTGATGGGACTGAGCTACATCGGCAAGGACGTGCTCGGCGAGGCGCGGTCCAGCGTACGCAAGCTCCTGGAACTGGTGCCCAACTACCAACCCGACCCGGCGCTGGATCCGCCGCCCTTCGTGCGCTTGATTGAAGACGTGCGGGACGAGATCGCAGCGAGCAAGCAAGCGCCGCCTCCCCCGGCCCAGGAGCCGGCAGCCCGCCAGAACCCGCCCCAACGTCGCGGCCCGGGCACCTGGTTGCTCGTCGGCGGGGGCGCACTCCTGGCCGGCGCAGCGGCGGTGCTGCTCGCCGGCTCCGGCGGTGGGGGCGACGACGGCCCCCCCGAAGGCCCGACGACGCTCAACGAGGTCGAACCCAACGATGCCCCCAACCAGGCCCAGGCCCTGCGAGGCCGACCCCCGATCACCCTCCGAGGGCAGGCCGATGTCAACGACGTCTCGGAGGTAGGCCGCACATTCAACGACGGCACCTTCGACGATTTCGAGGACTGGTTTACGGTGACGATCACGGCGACGGGCCTGCAACTCTCGCTCAACGGCTTTGCGTCGGATCTGGATCTGTACCTGATGGAACCGGGCACCCTGAACTTCCTGGGGATCTCGGAAAACGGCGGGACGCTGACGGAAGCCATCAATAACCCCGGCCTCGCGCCCGGCACCTACCTCATCGGCGTCAGCATCTTCGACCCGGACCCCCAGGGTCCTGCCAGCACCTCCTACGTCCTGACGATCAACGGCGCGGTGACCGGCGCCAGCCTGAACGCTTCGATCCAGCAGATCGGCAATTTCGGCGGCGCCAGCCACGCGGCGGACTTCCGCCTGGTGGCGCACCCCGTCGCCAAGGACGCGCCGCTGGGCGCGGTCCTGCCCGATCCCGCCGTCGATGCCTGGACGGCCTTCGACGAGACAGGCGGCGCCCTGGTCGAATACGACGGCACGCCAGCCTTCCGCTTCCGGCCGGGCCGGGGCTTCTGGGTGCAGCACGCGCGGTCCCCGGCCCTCGCGCCGGCAGACGCGCAGGCAGCGCCACTCACCGGCGACGCCTACGACATCCCCCTGCACCCGGGATGGAACATCATCGCCAACCCGTTCGACGAAACCGTCGCCTGGGCGGACGTGCAGGCCGCCAACGGGATCACGCAGGGCCTATGGCGATGGGAGGGACGTTTTCTCCAGGTGGGTACGTTTGCCCCCGCGCGCAGCGGCGAAGCCTTCTATTTTATGAATGCCACCAGGAGGCCCTCCCTGACGGTGCCCTACCCGGCATCGACCCGCGCCGGGGCCGCCGCACCTGCCGATCCCGCGTCCCTGCTCACCCTCTCGGTCTACCGGGAAGGCGTGCTGGCGGCCTCGGTCCAGGTGGGTCTGGAGGACGACGCTGCGCCGGGACTCGACGGCTACGATCAGCTTGCGCCGCCGGGCTATTTCGAGGCCGCCGGCCTGCGGCTCGTCCGGCAGGCTGCTGCCGAGGCGCCGCCGCTGGAACTGGCACGCGAGGTCAGGCCGGGCGGCGCGGGCCAGCGCTTCGACCTGGTGCTCAAAGCCCCCGAACACGCCTCCGTAACGCTCCGCGCCGAGGGCCTGGAGACCCTCGCCGGGCGCCAGGTGTACCTGGTCGACACCCAGCAGTCCCTCGTGTACGACCTGCGCGCGCAACCCGTGGTTACCCTCGTAGCGCGTCGCACAAGCACGCCCATGAGCCTGCTCGTCGGCAGCGAAGCCTTCGTCGCGTCGGCGCGCGAGGGCCTTCGCCCGGACGTAGCGAGCCTGAGCAACTATCCCAATCCGTTCAACCCGGTCACCACGCTGGCCTACACAGTGCCGCCCTCCGCCGCGCCCTCGCCGGTGCGCCTGGACGTGTTCGACGCGGCAGGGCGCCTCGTGCGGGTGCTGGTCGACGCGGTGCAGGCGCCGGGCACCTACCAGGCCGTGTGGGACGGCGCCGACGCCTCCGGGACGCCGGTCTCCAGCGGCGTGTACATCGCCCACCTGCGGGCCGGCGCGCACCGGCACGTCCGCACGATGCTGCTGGTAAAATAGCGGCGACCGCCAGGCGAGAGGGGGTCCGGCGCGAACACCTCCCCGGGGCGCTGCGCGCATCCGCCGGCCATTCCGACGGCTGCGCGCGGCCCGGATCTGCACTCCGGCTAGAAGAACCGCCGCCCGCCGCCGTTGAAGCGAGGGTTAACGACGTTGGTGAAGCGGGAGCCGAAGGTATAGCTGAGCCCGACCGAGCCGAAGATCTCGAAGTCGGTGGCGAGGGCGCGGCGGCGCAGCAGGATGTCTT
>JBFGTT010000396.1:0-4209 GCA_041565995.1 Rhodothermales bacterium | reverse complement strand
GGGGCGATGATCTATGCCCTCCCGGTGCAGGGTATAGTGTTGCTCGGCTTCTGCAATAATTTTTGCCATAACCTCGACTACGAGCACCGGGTACTTCCCGGCAGCCGTTTCGCCCGAGAGCATCACCGCGTCGCTGCCGTCGAGGACCGCGTTCGCAACATCGCTCGCCTCGGCGCGTGTCGGGCGCGGGTTTTCGACCATGCTCTCAAGCATCTGCGTGGCGGTGATGACGGGCTTGGCCGCCGCGAGACATTTGCGGATGATCATCTTCTGCGTTCCCGGCACCCGCGACAGGGGCATCTCGATGCCGAGGTCGCCGCGCGCCACCATGATGCCGTCGGCCTTCTTGAGGATCTCGTCGATTTTGCGGACGGCTTCGGGCTTTTCGATCTTGGCGACGACGCTGGTGCGCTTGCCGGAGGCCCGCACGCGCCGGATCAGGTCGGCCACGTCGCTCGGATCGCGTACGAACGAGAGGGCGATGATGTCGACGTCCATCGCCAGGCCGAATTCGAGGTCTTTGAGGTCTTTCTCGGTCAGCGAGGGCGAGGTCGTGCGGATGTCGGGCAGGTTGACGCCTTTGCGCGAGCGCAGCGGCCCGCCGACGACCACCTCGGCCACGACTTCGCGGTGCCGCGTCTCGAGCACTTCGAGTTCGAGCAGCCCGTCGTCGATGAGGATGCGCCCGCCGGCACTCACGTCCTGCGCCAGGGCGTCGTAACTGACGAAGACGCGCTCGGTGGTGCTCTCCTCCAGGGGGATGGCCGTCAGCACGAGGCGCTGCCCCTTGTGCAGCAACACGCCGCCGTTCTGCATGGCGCCCACGCGGATCTTCGGCCCCTGCAAATCTTGCAGGATCGACACCGGGCGGCCCTGCGCTGCGGCGGCGGCGCGGAGGTGCTCGATGACGCGGCGGTGGGCGTCGTGGCTGCCGTGCGAAAAGTTGAGCCGCGCCACGTCCATCCCGGCGGCCAGCAGCGCGCGGATCGTCTCCGGGTCGGACGAGGCCGGGCCGAGCGTGCAGATGATCTTGGTGCGACGGGTCATGGACGATGAGGGGTTGGGGGTCGTGGATTTCGGATGGGGGATTGGAGCATAGCCTGCCTACGTGCCGGGGCCGAACACTCCAAAATCGACAATCCAACATCCAAAATCGACTCACCGCGAGGCCGCTTCGTGCGCGGCCAGCACCGACCGGACTTCGCCGGGCCGTCCGCCCTTGCGTAGCGCGGAGGAGATCATGATCATCTCGCCCACGTTTTCGAGCGTCAGCAGGCCCACCAGCGCGCCGCCGCGCACCACCGGCACGGTCGAGCACTGCGCCTGGCTCATCCAGGCGAAGGCGTCTTCGAGCATCGTCGCGTCTTCGACGACGAAGCATCCCGGCTCGATCACGTCTGCCACGCGTGCCGTGCGGCCCACCTCGGCCAGCGCCTTCATCAGTTGCTTGCGCGTGAGCACGCCGACGACCTGCCCCCCGTCGACGACCGGGAAGTCCTGGTCGGAGCCGGCCAGCAGTTCGTTGACGGCCTCGTCGAGCGTGTCGTAGGGCGAGAGCGTGGCGAAGCGCGTGAGCATGACCTGGCGCACGGGCACCCCCCGCGTGATGGCGCGCATCATGGCCTGCTGCGACTCCTGCTGCGCCCCGAAGAAGACGAAGAGGGCGATGAAGATCAGGAACGGGTTGAAGATGAGCAGGCCGACGATGCCGAAGAGGATGGCCATGCCCTGCCCCACGCCGGCGGCGATGTGCGAGGCGCGCGCATACTCGAGCCGGGTGGCCAGCAGCGCCCGCAGGATGCGCCCGCCGTCCATCGGGAAGGCCGGCAGCAGGTTGAAGCCGAAGAGCACCACGTTGAGCCACATGAGCGTGGCGAGGAAATTGCCGCCGTCGGGTTGCAGCACTTGCGCGGGCGAGAGCACACCGCCGGTAGCCAGGAGCCAGGCGCCCAGCACCGCCGCGATGACCACGTTGACCGCCGGCCCGGCGATGGCGATCCAGAACTCCTTCATCGGCTCTTCGGGGATGCGTTCGAGCCGGGCGATGCCGCCGATGGGATAGAGCGTGATGTCGCGCGTGGGCACGTCGAAGCGGCGGGCCGTCAGCGCGTGGCCCAGTTCGTGGAGCACCACGCAGGCAAAGACGGCCAGGATCAGCCCCACGCCCACGAGCGCCGCCACGACGGTGGCGCCCTGGTAGAGGTAGAACGCAAAGATCCCGATCACCAGCAGCAAAAACGTCCAGTGCAGATAGATGCCGATCTCTCCGACCGAGCCGATCTTGAGTTTTCTCATCGCTATCGAAGGTCTTTTCTTGCCATCGGGAATAGCAAAAGAACGAGCGCGCAGGCGGGGCGTTTCTGGCCGGTCCAATCTTTCACAAACAGCCGCCCTCGACGCGCTTGCCATCTTCCGCGCGCAGGGTTATTCTTGCATTTCCCCGTTGCCGTCCTGCCCGGTCCCCTCCGGCTCATGCCTGCCCCCTCGAAACAGCGCATCGCCTGGCGGCCTCTCTTGCTGGAGGCCTTCTTCGTGGTACTGGGCGTGGTGCTGGCGCTGGCGGCCAACGAGTGGCGCGAATACCGCAACCACCGGCAGCACGCGGCGCAAGCCCTGGCCGGCATCCGCGAAGAACTCGACGCCAACCGCCGGGCCGTCGACGACGCCCTGCGCTACCACCTGCACCTGGCCGACACGCTCCGCCTCTTCCTCGCCCAACCCGACGGCAGGCCGCCGACGTTCTCGCGCGGCTTCACCGATCCGGCCACGATGCTCTCGACGGCCTGGGAGACCGCCAACGCCACCGACGCCGTCAGCTACATGGACTACGACGACGTCCTCCTGCTCTCGCGCACGTACGCCGGCCAGCGCAGCTACGAGCAGCAGAAGCAGAACGTGGGTCAACTCATCTACGCGCGCCTCTTCGACGAGGGCTTCCAGGGGGTGTACGGCAACCTGGCCAACCTGCAAACGATCCTTATGACGTTCGCCTACCGCGAATGCCAGCTCCTCGAGAGCTACGCCGATGCCTTCGCCCACCTCGGCGAGCCTGCGGCAACCGCCGACGCGCCGGCCATCCCCGCCGTCTGCCAGCGGCTGCTGCGGCGCTGACCGTCACCGCAGCAGCGTCAGCGGGCGGATTGCGACGTGGCGGCCTGCCCATAGCCGGCACAGGTAGACGCCGCCGGGCTGCCTACGGGCCTCCCACCGCACCGCGTGCACGCCGGGCGCCACCCGCCCCTCGAAGAGCGTCGCTACCGCCCGCCCGAGCACGTCGTAGACGGTGAGGCTCGCCTCGGTTGCGACCGGCACGGCAAAACGGATGGTGGTGACGGAACGGAAGGGATTGGGAAAGTTCGGATAGAGCGCCGCACGCTCCGGCAGCAGGGCATCCGCCTCGTAGGCGGTGGGCGTGGGCGGCGGCACAAAGACCGAGTTCTCCGCCGACGTGCTGAAGCCGGCAACGGGGCCGCCCCCGATGACGTAGATGGCGCCGTCCACCGTGGCGGCCCCGATGCCGTGGCGCGGCACAGGCATGGGCGCCATCGTCTGCCAGGTATCGGTGGCCGGGTCGTAGGCTTCGTTTTCGGGGAAGACACCGCCGCCGCCCTCGAACGTCTCGCCGCCGAAAACGTAGAGCCGCCCCGAAGCCGCCGCGGCCGCCAGCCCGCCGCGCGCCGTCGGCATGAGCGCCAGCCGCCGCCACGTGTCGGTCCGCGGCCGATAGACTTGCAAGTCGCGGAGGTTCACGAGCCTGCCGTCTTCGAAGGCCCGGCCGCCCACGACGTAGATCAGCGAGTCGAGGCTGGCGGCGGCCAGGTGCTCGCTCGGCGCCGGCATGGCGGCGCGCGCGGACCATGCGTCAGCCTCCGGATCGTACACCTGATGGATCCCGACCGCCAGGCCGCCCGCCGCCCCGCCGAAGACGTAGATCTCGTCCTCGAAGGCGACGGCTGCGTGCGCGCCGCGCGCCGTGGGCATGGGCGTCCGCTCGGCCCACGTGTCCGTAGCCGGGTCGTAGGCGAAGACGCGGCTGGTCGGGACGAAGGTGTTGCCCTGGTAGCCGCCGAGGACGTAGAGCTTGCCGCGCACGGCTGCTGCGCCGAGGTGATGCAGCGGCAGCGGCAGCGGCGCCGTCGTCGTCCAGGTGTCGGTGGCCGGATCGTAGACTTCCACGACGCGCGTGCCCTGCCGTTGCGCGTCGATGCC
>JBFGTT010000395.1:0-4233 GCA_041565995.1 Rhodothermales bacterium | reverse complement strand
CTCGTCGAGGGCACAGGCTGGGACGCCGCCGTCGCCGGCCTCATCGACTTCGGCGACATGGTCCACACGCAGACGGTGTGCGAGCTCGCCGCCGGGATCACCTACGCCGTGCTCGGCAAGGCCGACCCGCTGGCGGCGGCGGCGCAGGTCGCGGGCGGCTACCACGAAGCCTACCCGCTGGCCGAAGAAGAGCTGGACGCGCTCTACGGATTGATCGGCGCGCGGCTGTGCATCAGCGTGTTGATGTCGGCGCATCGGAAGAAGCTGGAGCCGGATAATGTCTATCTGACCATCTCCGAAGTGCCGGCCTGGGCCATGCTGGAGCACCTCGCCGGGGTGCATCCGCACGTTGCCCGCGCCACGTTCCGGCACGCCTGCGGCCTCGATCCGTGTCCGAAGGCGACGCGCGTGGCGGCGTGGCTGCGCGAGCACGCCGCCGCCGTCGCCCCCGTCGTCGGCCACGATTTGAAAGAAGCCCCGGTCATCGTCTTCGACTTCAGCGTGGGCAGCACGGAGTGGGACTACGCCGCCCTCACGCAGCCGATGCTGGCCGCCCGTGCCGTCGCCGAGCGGATGCGCGCAGAGGGCGCCGCCGTGGGCGTGGGCCGCTACGACGAGGCCCGGCTCGTCTACACCGCCGAGCAGTTCGGCGAGGGCGAGGCGGAGCGCCGCACCGTCCACCTGGGCCTCGACCTGTTCCAGGAGGCCGGATCGCCCGTCTTCGCCCCGCTCGACGGCACCGTCCACAGCTTCGCCGACAACGCCCGGCCCCTCGACTACGGCCCTACGATCCTCCTCGAACATCGCGTTTCGGAGGATCTCACCTTCTACACGCTCTACGGCCACCTCAGCCGGGCCTCGCTCGATGGGCTGCAGGCGGGCAAGCCCGTCCGCAAGGGTGAGCACATCGGGTGGCTGGGCGAGACGCACGAGAACGGCGGCTGGGCGCCCCACCTGCACCTGCAACTCATCGCCGACCTGCTCGGCTGCAAGGGCGACTTCCCCGGCGTGGCGAAGGCGAGCGAGCGCGCCGTCTGGCTCGGCCTCTGCCCCGACCCCAACCTCTTGATGGGCATCCCGGCGGCTCGTTTCCCGGCCCGAGAGCGGAGCCGCGAGGAGATTCTGGCCGCCCGCGCGGCGCACCTCGGCAAGAACCTGAGCGTCTCGTACCGAACGCCGCTCAAGATCGTGCGCGGCTACCTGCAACACCTCTACGACGAGACGGGCCGCGCCTACCTCGACGCCGTCAACAACGTGCCGCACGTGGGGCATAGCCACCCCCGCGTGGTCCGCGCGGCGCAGCGGCAGATGGCGGTGCTCAACACCAACACGCGCTACCTGCACGACCTCCTGGTGCGCTACGCCGAGCGCCTGACGGCCACGTTGCCGGAGCCGTTGCGCGTGTGCTTCTTCGTCAACTCCGGCAGCGAGGCCAACGACCTGGCCCTCCGCCTGGCCCGCGCCCACACCCGTCGGCGCGACGTGGTGGTGCTCGACGGCGCCTACCACGGCAACCTCTCGTCGCTCATCGAGATCAGCCCGTACAAGTTCGACGGCCCCGGCGGCGAGGGTGCCCCGCCGCACGTCCACAAAGTGCCCATGCCCGACCCGTATCGCGGGCCGTATCGGGGCGACGACCCGGAGGCGGGCGCGCGGTACGCCGGGCACGTCCGGGAGCAGGTGGAACAGGCGCAGCGCGAGGGGCGCGGCCTCGCCGCCTTCATCGCCGAGCCGCTGCTGAGTTGCGGCGGGCAGATCGAATGCCCGGAGGGCTACCTGCGGCACGCCTACCGACACGCCCGCGCCGCCGGCGGCCTCTGCATCGCCGACGAGGTGCAGGTGGGCTTCGGGCGACCGGGCACGCACTTCTGGGGCTTCCAGACGCAGGGCGTCGTGCCGGACGTCGTCACGCTGGGCAAGCCCATCGGCAACGGGCACCCGCTGGGCGCCGTCGTCACCACCGAGGAGATCGCCGCCTCGTTCGCCACCGGGATGGAGTATTTCAACACGTTCGGCGGCAACCCCGTCTCGTGCGCCGTGGGCCTGGCCGTGCTCGACGTGATCGAGGAGGAAGGCTTGCAGGCGCACGCGCTCCGGGTGGGCACGCGCCTGAAGGCGAGCCTGGCGCGCTTGCAGGCCGAACATCCGCTCGTGGGCGACGTACGCGGGCGTGGGCTGTTCCTGGGCGTCGAGCTGGTGTCAGACCGAGAGACGCTCGAACCGGCGGCGCAGCAGGCGGCCTACGTCGCCAACCGGATGTGCGAGGAAGGCATCCTGCTGAGCACCGACGGACCGCTGCACAACGTGCTGAAGATCAAGCCGCCGCTGGCCTTCACCGAGGCCGACGCCGACCGGCTGGTCCGGGCGCTCGACGCCGTGCTGGCCGAAGACGGCGCGCAGGCCGGGCCGGCGCGAGGGTAGTGATTGTTACAACAACTATTTCTATATTATCTGCCGATACGCCTGCCCCACGGCCTCCGCTTCCGTCTCACAAATCAGCACGGGAGGTAACCCCCATGGATATCATCGTCCTGATCGGCCGCATCCTCTTCGGGATCCTCTTCCTCGCCTCCGGCATGGGTCACCTGACCCAGCTCGACGGGATGGCGCAGTATGCCGCCTCGAAGGGCGTGCCCGCCCCCCGAACCGCCATCCTCGTGACGGGCATCGTGATCATCGTCGGCGCCCTGAGCGTGGTGCTGGGCTTCTTCGGCAGGATCGGCGCGTTGCTGCTGTTCCTCTTCCTGCTGGGCACCGCCTTCATGATTCACAACTTCTGGGCCGTCAAAGACCCGCAGGAGAAGCAGAACGAGATGGCTCATTTCTTGAAGGACCTGGCCCTGGCCGGCGCCTCCCTGGTGATCGTGCACTTCGGCACGGGGGCCTACAGCATCACGGACCGGTAAATGGACGACTTGCGCCTGCCGGCGGCGATGCGCATGGGCCGGGTGCGCCTGAGCGTGGCCGACCTCGGCCGCGCCCTCGCCTTCTACGAGGGGGTGCTGGGCCTGCACGTGGCCGCGCAGGAAGACGGCGAAGCGGTGCTGGCAGCCTCGGAGGGCGGCCCGGCGCTCGTCCGCCTGCACGAACGGCCCGCTGCCTCTGCCCGGCAGCCCCGCGCGCCGGGCCTGTTCCACCTGGCGCTGCTCGTGCCCGACCGCCGCGCCCTGGCCCGCGCGCTGAGGCGCCTGGCCCAAAAGCACTGGCCGCTGCACGGCGCCTCCGACCACCTCGTCAGCGAAGCCCTCTACCTGGCCGACCCCGACGGCCACGGCATCGAAATCTACGCCGACCGCCCGCGCCACGCCTGGTCCCGGCACGAGGGCGAGGTGCGCATGACGACGCTGCCGCTCGACCTCGAGGGTCTGCTGCGCGAGACGGACACCCACGCTGCCGACGCGGCGGGCCTGCCGCCGGGCACCGCGATGGGGCACGTCCACCTGCGCGTCTCCAGCCTGGAGGCCGCCGAGGCGTTCTACCACGGCCTGCTGGGCTTCGACGTGACGGCGCGCAGCTATCGCGGGGCGCTCTTCCTGGCCGCGGGCGGCTACCATCACCACCTGGGCGTCAACGTCTGGGGCCTGCCCTACGCCCCCGCCGCGCCCGACGCGCCTGGCCTGCTCGACTTTCAGATCGTGCTGCCGGCGGGTACCCTCCCAACCCTCGTCGAACGGCTGCGCGCAAGCGGCGCCACGCCGGAACCCTCCGCCGACGGCTGGCGCCTCCGCGACCCGGACGGCATCGCGGTGATCGTGGCGGAAGCGCCGTAAAAAACGGCTCCGGTCAACGCAGTCCGTTTGCAAGTCGTTGATGGAAGGGTTTATTATGTTTGAGCACGATGTGGGCTGCTGCCCCGCCTTCGCCTCGAACCCTGAACCCGAGACCCATGAAAAAAATTATCTCCAGCCTGATCCTGCCGGCGCTGGTGCTCCTGCCGGCCCTGGCGCAAGACCCGTCGCTGCAACGGCTCGAAGACTCGCCGCGCCACCAGGAATGGGTGACCGTGACGCACGACGGACGCGCCGTGCAGGCGTTCCTCGTCTACCCGGAGCGTGAAGACCCGACCCTCGCCGTCGTCGTCATCCACGAAAACCGGGGGTTGACGGACTGGGTGCGCGGCGTGGCCGACCAACTGGCCGAAGCCGGCTACCTCGCCATCGCCCCCGACCTGCTTTCGGGCCTGGGTCCCGACGGCGGCAAGACGAGCGACTTCGCCACCCGCGACGCCGCCCG
>JBFGTT010000394.1:0-4242 GCA_041565995.1 Rhodothermales bacterium | reverse complement strand
CCTCCAGCGCTTCGACCTGGGCGGGATACCGGAACGTGGCGGCCACGCCGCTCTCGACCGGCATGTTGGCCGGCTTCATCGCGTGCACGGTCCCCCCGTTGAGGTACGTTTGCACGGCGGCCAAGTCGAAGAGGTCGTCGTCGCCCGGCTGCTGGGTCTCGTGGATGGTCACGGCGTTGGATTCGGGATCGTAGCGCCCCCAGCGATGCACACCCACAGGCACGAAGAGCGTGTCGATGCGGCTGAAGACGGCCGCCGGGACGATCTCCTTGAGGTCGTCGGAGGTCAGCCCATCCTGGCGGCGGGCCTGGTGGAATTGCTTGAGCGACGCCGTCTGCGCCGCCAGAAATAACGGCTCGACCGCCTTCCACGCCCTGCCGTGGAGCTGGTGCGGCGCCAGGTGGTCGGGGTTACCCGCCAGGATGTCGTCCTGGACCAGGTACGGGTAGCTATTCACTTCCCGAAAGATGGGCAGGTAGTACTCCACGCCGGCCAACAGTAGCGGCGCCTGTTCGTCGCGGAGCACCTCGCGCAGGCCGCCGTCGATCTCGTGGAAGAAGCGTCGCAGTGGTTCCTGCGGGCGTTCGTCCTCGCTCTGCGCCCCCTGGCCGTGGAAGATGGCGTCGTGGCGATTGCCGGCTCGAGCGCCCGTATGCGCTTGCAAGGACCGCACCGGCGTCTCGTAGGCGAGCGTCTCGGCGAGGCTCTTCGGGACGTCCTGCACGTGCACCTCGTTGATGGCTTGATGCGTGCCCTGGTAAAGCTTCACGCGGTTCTGGCTGAGGGCCAGCACGTAGAACCGGTTGTTGCTCGCCAGCAGCGGAAACAGCGGCTTGAGATGAAAGCGGCGCCCCGTAACCACCAGCTCTTCCGGCGTCAGCGGGATCCGGAAAAAGAACGACGCCGAGGGGCACAAAAAGGCCGCCATGCCGTCGCCGAGGGTGCCCCAGGCGGCGGGGCGTTCGAGCAATTCGTAAGCGGGACGCAGCAAGGCCTCGACGTCCGGATCGCGGCGGCCTGCCCGCTTGAGTTGCTGCCGCGCCTTCCGAAGCAGGTTTTTGAGCCGGATGGGGTTTTGTGAAAGTTCGGCTTCGACGTGGTAGGTGGGCATGTAGAGCGAGACGCAGGCGTCGTCCTGCATCTGAGCCAGGGTTTCGAGTGCTTCGCGTGTGAAAAAGTCCATGTTCCTCCGTAGATGACGGAAACGGTTCTCGTTTGCTATGCCTATGCATGAGCGCGCGCGCAGGATGGGCGCGGCGTGTGACGTTGATGTAACGTCGTCGGCGTCACTCCTGGATGAGTACGGCGCGCACGGGCGCCGCGTCCAGGCCGGGCAACTTCAGCGGCAGCGCCACGAGCCGGTATACGCCGGGCGCGACGTGTCCGAGCGACAGGTTTTCGAGGTTGACGATGCCGTGCCGGGCCAGCGCCTTGTGGGCGTCGAGCGTCTTGCTGTCGGCCGGATCGACCGATGGCGCATCCGTCCCGACGAGCACGACGCCCTGCCCGGCCAGGCGCTCGACGGTAGCGGGATGGATGGGCAACAGCGCCGGATCCCACCGGGTGTCGGGCACGCTGCTGTGGCGGGTTTTAAACAGCACGCGCGGGATACGCGATGCGTCGTTGGCGGCGACGTGTTCGGGTTGGATGGCGTCTCCTTCGTTAATTTCTGTTACGAGGCAGGGGCCGACGAATTGCAATAACGGAATTTGATCAATCGGCAAACCCCCGCGTAGAAAATGTAGTGGCGCATCGGCGTGCGTGCCGGCGTGCGTGCTCAAGGCGACGGCGCTCAGGTTGACCGTGCTGCCACCGTCGAGGCGCGCGGTCCAGCTATGCGCGAAGGGCTGATCGCCGGGCCACACCGCCACGTCGGGCGTCAACGCCCGGCTGATGTCGATAATCTGCATCTCGTCAAAACTTGCCTGTGATGACACCCTCCTACGCACGACGCCTTCTTCGCTACAACCTCTGGGCGAACCGACAGATCCTCGGCGCACTCCAACAGCTTCCTGCCCTGGCGCCGGAGACGCGGCCGGCCCGGCTTTTCTCCCACCTCCTCACCGCCGAGGAACTCTGGCTGGCACGCGTCCGGGGCGAGCACTATGCCGGGCGCTCGTTCTGGCCGGAGCTCGACCCGGCGTCGTGGCCCCAACGTCTGCCGGCGCTCCACGAGGCGTGGCTTGCCTTTCTGGACGCCCACGGCGACGATTTCGACGCACGCTTCGCCTACACCAACTCGAAGGGTCAGCCCTACGCCACCACGCTGCGAGACATCCTGACGCATCTGGTCATCCACGGCCAGCATCACCGGGCGCAGATCGCCGCGCTGCTGCGCGAAAGCGGCCACACGCCTCCCCTCACCGACTACATCTACTTCACCCGAGATGCCGCGTCGGGCGACGGGTAGGCGTAAACCGGCTGTGCGGAGACGGCCGCCTGGCGCGCCGGTCGCCGCTGAGGCGCGGCGCAGGCGGCACCGGACGCTGCTGCGGACCCCCGCCGGACGGCGGATCCGAAGAGGGACCCGACTTCTTGTTCCAGACGATGTGCCAGATCAACGTCCCCAGAATCAGCGGGCCGAAGACGAGCAAGACCACCATCATTTGAAATAACGCGTTCATGGCTACCTCACGACCGGACGGCACCGCCGGCTCGCCGGCCGGAAGCGCCCTCTTCTTCAGGAGCATGGGTTTCGCTATTCAAATTAGTAGCGAAAATCTTCGGACATTGCAAGCCCTATCGTACAGATAGCACCAGCATTTCTTATTCTCCGCAGCGCAACGCCCCCAGCGAACGCCCCGAAAGCCTCGATAGCCCTGAGAACGCGTGGATTACGACGTAGTCACCGTCGGCGCCGGCCATAACGCGCTCGTCGCCAGCGCTTACCTGGCGCAGGCAGGCTACCGTGTGGGCGTCTTCGAGCGGCGCGACGTGCCCGGCGGCGCCGTCTCCACGCAAGAGATCGTGCCCGGCTACCGGTTCGACCTCGGCGGTAGCGCCCACATCCTGATCCGCCTCACGCCCATCGTAGAAGAACTGGGCCTGGCAAGCTTCGGCCTCCACTACCTCGATCTCGACCCGCTCTTCTTCGCTCCCTTCCCCGACGGCGACGCCGTCTTCCTCTACCGGGACGTGGCGCAGACCGTCGATCACCTCGAAACCAAGTTTCCGGGCCAGGGGCGGGCCTACCAGCGTTTCGTGGACGACTGGCGGGATTTCTCGCTTTCCGTCCGCGACGCTTTTCTGGCCTCGCCGGGTCCGTTCGAACTGGGCAAGCGCCTGCTCTTCGGCGCCTCGACACGGCTCAACTGGAAGCAGGCCCTCCCGAGGATCCTCCGACCCTACGGCGACGTGGTGGCCGACTATTTCTCCGAGGAAAAAGTGCGCGCGCCGCTGGTATGGATGGCGGCACAGTCCGGCCCCCCTCCCACCGAGCCGATGACCGGCCCGTTCGCACTCTGGCACCCGCTCTACCACGAGGGCGGCATCGCCCGCCCACGCGGCGGCTCCGGCGTGCTGACCGAAGCCCTGCAGCGCCACGTCGAGGCGCACGGGGGCACGGTGCACCTCGGCGCGCCGGTCGAAGAGATCCTGGTGGAAGGCACCCGTGCGACGGGCGTGCGCGTGCAGGGGCAGGTGGTGACGGCCCGCGCCGTGCTCGCCGGGACGCACGTACTCGAAACATTCGGCAGGCTGCTGCCCGAAGCCCATCGCCCGCCCGGTGCGGCGTCGGTGCGCGTGGGCAACGGCTTCGGCGCCGTCGTGCGGCTGGCGCTCGACGCCCCGGTAGTCTACGCGGCGCATCCGGGCCGCGAGGCGCGCGTCGCGCTGCAACTCGTCTGCCGCGACACGGCGCAGATCCACGCCGCCTACGGCGACTTCCTGCGCGGCGCCCCCGCCGACGACCCGCCTCTCGTGGCCATGACTTTCAGCGCCGTCGACGACACCCTGGCCCCGCCCGGCGGCGAGGTGCTCTGGCTCTGGGCGCAATACTTCCCCTACGAACTTGCCGGCGGCGCTCACTGGGACGACGTCGGCGAGCGCGTGGCCGACGCCATCATCGACACCTTCGAGCGCTACGCGCCGGGCACGCGGGGCAAGATCGTAGGGCGGCTCTTTCAGCACCCGCTCTGGCTCGAACGCGAACTGGGGCTCTTCCGAGGTAACGTGATGCACCTCGAAATGAGCATCGACCAGCTGTTCATGCTGCGGCCTTTTCTGGGGATGGGCCGATACCGG
>JBFGTT010000393.1:0-4245 GCA_041565995.1 Rhodothermales bacterium | reverse complement strand
GTTGCCGGTAGGCCACGTCCTCGGTCAGCACCAGATCCGATTGCCGGGCGAAGGCGGTGCCGGCGCTATGGCAGGCCCCGGCGCAAGCAGGCACGAAGATCCGCCGGGCGACGGTCTCCCACGTCGAGGTATCGACCTGCGGCGCCGGCTCCTCGACCACGGGGCCGTCGCAGCCGGCCAGGGCGAGGGCGAAGACGGCGGCGAGTGCCAGGCGGGGTGCGTTGCGCATGACTACCTTTACGAGAGAGACGGTTTCTGTTCGGTCATCATGGCGCTCACATCCTGGGCGAAGGCTACAGGCAACCTTTTCGACCATCGCGGTTACAGCCCTAACGCTTCGAGGGTCTCGCCCAGATCTCGCCCGCGGGCCTCCTCTAACAAGAACTGCTCGATCCTGGCGGTGTCCTGAAAGTGTTGCGTCTTGGCGCCACGATGCGCGCTGAAGATGCCGCGAAAGACAGTAAAGCTGTCGGGCAGGCTCGCTCTTTTGCCGAGGTTCTGTACGAGAAAGCCTCGGTAGCCCAGTACGGGCGGCGGCGGTCCATCGACCTGCTGGCCAGCAGTCACTTCTTGCACTAGGCTGTCGAGTTTGTCGACGACGTCTTCGCCGGGGGCCCATTCGGGATCGGGGCGTCCGGAATGGATCAACAGTCGGATTGTCAAACGGTCTGCTTGTGGGTTCATCACAGGTACCTCGTAGAACGTTTTCGAAGGATGGAAGGCCTGCTCGTCGTAGGGGTCATGAAATGGTGACGCGGCCTTTGCAGACGCAGTAACACCCGCAAAAAACGGTATACGGTCCTCGATCTGCGGTGCGTGGATCGGTGATGATATTTCCGCTGTTGTCCAGGTTAGTTGCCTGCGTACCTCCGGGCTTATGAGACCAACGACCATTGCGATCAAGCCGATACCAGTGAAAGTCAACGCCGGGCCATATAACCAGCGCCACCTTGTGACAGCAGTTTCGGCATCCGCATCCTGTGTCGCAATCGACGGGGACCAGCCCGTCGGATTCTGCTCCGTCGCCCACTTCATCGCAATCTATGCTGCTGTACATGTTGCCCGATGCTCTGCCGGGCTGCGCGTACGTATTGGTTTGAAGGTTGCAGGCGTAGTTATAGCAGTTGTTAGTGTACTGCACGCCGTTTGCGTCGTTCCATTTCCCTGGCTCATACTGCGGAATACAACGCCTGATCCAGTTGACGACGGCCTCGATGAGTTTCTCGATAAACTTCTTCATCTTTGCCTCCCGTGATTGGATGGAAGAAATGGCGTATCTCCGTCCCAACGCCACGTTTATTTCAAATAACATCGGTCAGTTCAACATGCCGATGCGACCTCTTTTATCTTTATAAGATGCACGCGCGATAGTTGCAAGAAAAGTATGGACTATTCATCGGTTTCGATCCCTCACGTGCCGATGTCCACGGCGCCGACCTGCGTGCGCACGGCCCGGCGCAGCCGGTCGATCTCGGCGCCGAGGGCCTGGCGTTCGGCGGTCACCTCGGTGAGCGTCTGCCGCTCCTGCTCGACGAAGGCGGCGTAGGGCGCTACGGTCTCGCGGACCTTGTCGAGCGAGGCGGCCACCTCCCGGTCGAGTTGTTCGGAGAGGGCTTTTTTCATGTCGGCGCGCAGGGCTTCGACGCGCTCGCGGAACTCGGCGATGGCCTTGCGCTTCTGGCGCGGCAGGAAGATCAGGCCCACGACGGCCAGCACCCCCGCCGCGATGAACCCGCCCGTCACGTCGATGGCCGTGGCCGTCACGACGACCGTGGCGAGCGCGCCCACGCCCACGGCCACCGCCTCGGCGCCCACGAACAGCGCGGCGGCGTCGCGGGCGTTCTCCAGGATGCGGCGGGCCTCCTCGTTGAGGTCGTACATGGCGATCCGGCGTCCGGCCTCTTTCATGATGGCGTCGAAGACCTCGGCGCGGTTGTAGAGGTAGGCGCCCTGCGCCGGCGCTCGCCGCTCGCCGCCGGCCTCCCGCACGCGTTCGGCGAACTCGCCGAGGGTCCGGTTCCAGAGCGTCAGCGCGTGCTTGAGCAGCCCGTCGACGGCTTCCGTCACGCGGTCCTCGATCTGCCGGTCGGTGTCGCGGACGACCTGCCGGGCGAACTCTTCTTTGAAGGCGTCGCGGTCGCGCAGCAGCTTCAGCTTGCCGATGCGGATGGTGTCGTCGAGGAACTGCACGCCGCGCCGTTCCATCTGCAAGAGCAGGTTATCGACTTCGGCGACGTAGCGTCCGTAGCCCTGCCGGAGTTCGGCGCGGGCGTCGTCGAGGCGGGCGTTGAGTTCGGCGAGGTTCTGCTCGTCCTGCCGGAGCACGTGCAGGCGGGCTTCCAGGCGCTCGGCGAGGCTGCCGGCGAGGCGGTCAGCGGCGTCGAGCGGGGCGGTGAGCTTGAGGGCCAGGCGGTCGGGGCCGGTGAGGGTCTCGGTGATGAAGGCTTCGAGCGCCTCGAAGCGGCTCTGTGGCCAGAGCGTCGCGCGCACGGATTCTTGCCCGGCGGTCTTGGCGGCGAAGGCCAGCTCGGCGCTGACGGGGAAGATCTGCGGCTCGAAGTCCATCAACTCGCGGCAACCGCTACGGATGTGTTCGAGGACCTGGCGCAACGCCTCGTCGCTGCGGGCCAGGTCGGCTTTGTTGAGGATGAAGACCAGGCGCTTGCCCCACGCCTCGCGGATGAACGTCAGGAACTGCCGCTCCGACTCGGTCAGGGGCCGGTCGAACGAGGTGACGAAGAGCACCAGGTCGGCGCGCGGGATGAAGGCTTCGGTGATTTGCTGGTGCTGCCGGATGATGGAGTTGGTGCCGGGCGTATCGACCAGGTTGAGGTGGCGCAGCAGGTCCGAGGGATAGCGCCGCTCGACCAGAAACTCCGAAAGCTGCCGCTGCATCGGCTCGGTGCCGTGGCGCAGGATGGTGATCTTGGCCGTCGTCGGGATGGGGCCTTCCTCCATTAGCTTCTCGCCAAAGAGCGCGTTCAAGACGCTCGACTTGCCCGCGTTGAACTCGCCCACGACGACCACCAGGAACAACGCGTCCAGATGCGCGACGATGTCGGCCAGGTGGGCGACGGTCTCCGGGGCGGCGTCGGTGCGTTCGAGCAGGCTTTTCAGCCGCAGCAGCGCTTCCCGCTCTGCGTCGAGCAGGCCGGCAATCTTGGGATCGACGAGGGCTTCCATGCAGGCGGGATCGGTGACACGGGAGGGCGCCCTGCTGCGTGAGCAAACCGGGCGTCGGCGCGTTGGCCGCCCCAAGATAACAAAGCCGGATGTCGGGAGCACCCCGGGATGCGGGGGGTGGAGGTATGGACGTGTGGAGGTATGGACGAAAAAGAAGATTCGTCCTCTGCCCTCAGGCGCGGCCGGGATCTGCGCGTAGCCGGCGCAGCAGCAGGTGCAGCCCTCGCCCCAGCAGCCAGCCGCCGAGCGCCGCGCCTGCAAACAGCGCCGCGATGCCCACGTGATCGTCCTGCAGCCGCCCGGCGAGGGCCCAGGTGACGGCCAGGTGCACCGCGAAGAGCGTCAGCGCGAAGGCGATCCCGCCGAGCCAGGCGCCCCGGCCCAGCCGCCAGCCGAAGGCCAGCAGCAGCAGCCATAGCGGCAGCGCCGCCGCCCACACGGCCACGGCCTCGTCGGCCAGCCAGTAGCGCGGGTCTTCCAGCAGCCAGCCGAGGCCGTAGAGCAGCAGCGCTCCGCCGAGGCCCACCACGAGCGGCGTCCGGCCCCGCAGGCCGAACTCGCCCGCGCCGGGATCCGCGCGGGCCGCCGGGTCTGCCGCCGCGCCTTCGAACCACGTGCCGCAGTACGGGCACTGCCGCGCCCCGGCAGGCACCGAGACGCCGCAGTTTGCACAGGTTCGAGAACGCAGAGCCATCGGGACGCGCCGGATCCGGGGAGGAGAAGCTGCCGGGATCAAGATAATGCAGACGCGCCGGCGGCGCACCCGCTACGTCTCTGCGCGGCGCTTCCGGCTCCAGGCTTCTGCGATCACCAGCGCCAGTGCGGCGGCTACGGCCAGCACCACCGCCGTCGCCCAGTCTACCGCGCGCGTGCCGTGGAAGATCACGTTCCAGAGAAACATCACCACGGCGGCGCTGACGAACGTGGCGACGAACGTTACCAGAAACTGGGTCGCCTTTGCTTTGCCGCTCATGTTGGACCTCCGCAAGCTTGTTGCAGCGCGCGCCGGATGCCCGTCCTTCAGGCAGGACGACCTCGTGCTGCCTGGCCGCTTCGGGCCGG
>JBFGTT010000392.1:0-4251 GCA_041565995.1 Rhodothermales bacterium | reverse complement strand
CGACCGCACGCGCTGCGCCTTGCCGTAGTAGGCGTCGTAGTAGCCCGCCGAGAGCACGTAGGTGCCCAGCATGATGCGGCGCTTGACCTCCTCGCCGAAGCCCTCGGTGCGGGAGTCCACGTAGAGTTGTTGCAGGAGCGACTCGTCCGCGTCGGCCTCGGGGGCGAGGTCGGCGCGGTAGCCGTAGCGGACGCCGTCGTAGCGGGCCAGGTTGCTGGAGGCTTCGGCGGTGGCGAGCACGTAGTAGGCGGCGATGCCGTACTCGGTGTGGGGCATCGAGACCTCCCGGATCTCGGCGCCGGCGGCTTCGAGGCGGTCCACCTGCCGGCGGAGCATCCGGCGGATGTCGTCGTCGAGGCCCTCGGCGAAATACTCGGCCGGCAGCCCGATGCGCACGCCGCGCACCGAGCCGGTGAGCGCCTGCGTGTAGCCCGGCACGTCGACGGGCGCGCTCGTCGCGTCCGATGGGTCGCGCCCGGCGATGACGCCGAGGATGCGCGCGACGTCCTCGACGTTGTGCCCGAAGGGTCCGATGCAGTCGAGCGAGGAAGCGTAGGCGACGAGGCCGTAGCGGCTGACGCGTCCGTAGGTGGGCTTGAGGCCCACGACGCCGCAGAAGGCCGCCGGCTGGCGGATGGAGCCGCCGGTGTCGGTGCCGAGGGCGGCGTGGCAGAGGCCCGCCGCCACCGCCGCCGCCGAGCCGCCCGAGGAGCCGCCGGGCACGTAGGCTTCGCCGCGCGGGTTGCGGACCGGGCCGAAGTACGAGTTCTCGTTCGACGAGCCCATGGCGAACTGGTCGCAGTTGGTCTTGCCGATGAAGATGGCGCCGGCCTCACGCAGCCGTTCGATGGCCGTGGCGTCGTAGAGCGATTCGAAGGTCGAGAGGATGCGCGAGGCGCAGGTGACGCGCCGGCCCTTGATGCAGATCACGTCCTTGACGGCCAGGATCAGCCCGGCCAGGGGACGGTCGTGGCCGCGCGTGCGCTGGTCGTCGAGGTAGCGGGCGTGACGGAGCGCGCCCTCGTCGTCCACGTCGAGGAAGGCATGGAGCCGGTCGTTGTGGGCTTCGATGGCGGACAAAAAAGAAGAGACCAGCGCCTCGCAACTGGTCTCGTCGTCGTCCAACGCCCGGCGGGCGTCGGCAAACGTGGGGTAGGGCATGCTAAACGAAGGTTGTCCTGGCCGCGATCTGGCTCGGTACAAAGCGTCGGCGTGTCAGGATGTTGTACTGCACGCGAACACGCATCACGACGCCTGCTGGGAGGGCGCCTCCGGGGCGCCGGTGTTGTCGGGCTGCGGCGGCGGGGCCTGCTGCGGCTGCGCCGGCGGCGTGTAGCTCACCTGCTGGCCCTGGCGCGGCTGCTGGATGCGCTGCGAGGTGTCGTTGACGTTGAGTTCCTTGCTGATATCGGTCGTGGCGTCCTTGAACTCGCGAATGCCCTTGCCGAGGCCCCGCGCGATCTCCGGGATCCGCTTGGCTCCGAAGATGAGCAAGATCACCAGGAAGATCAAAATGATCTCGAAGGGTCCTAAGCTACCCATGACGGTCTCCTGAGGGTATGAAAATGGGAACGACCCCGCCGAAGCCGCCGGCGGGGGCGCGTCTGCCGGCGCAAGCTACCGCCTCCTCCGGAAAACGCGCAGGAAAGTACGGCAAATTCCTGGAGATCCAAACGAACCCGTCTACGGGGTGTTCCAAAAGGCCGGGCTGCGCGAAACAGCGTCCCGTCCTGCGGGTTTGCCCTGGAATCCGCTTGCGCAAGCAGACAGCGATAGTACACCGACCGCGCCGGCGCTACCTACGGCGGCGTGCAGGAAGCACCCGGCACGCCATCTCCCATGCTTCCAACCCTCGACGCCCCAGCCGCCGCGCGCCCACAACCCGACGTCGTATGCCCGGACCCGACGGCACCTCCGCACTCTCTCGCGAGGCCCTCCTGGCCTGGCCCAAGGCCGAACTGCACTGCCACCTCGACGGCTCGGTGCGCCTCTCGACGCTGCTGGAGTTGGCCCGGCAACAGGGCAGGCTTACCCTCCTGCCCGCCGACCACGTCGAGGCGCTGGAGGCCATCCTGCGGCAGATCGACCACTCCGAGACGCTCGAAGCTTACCTGGCCTGGTTCCGCTACACCATCCCGATGATGCAGACCCGCGAGGCCCTCCGCCGCATCGCTTACGAACTGGCCGAGGACAACGCCCGCGAAAACGTCCGCTACCTCGAAGTGCGCTACGCGCCCATCTTGCACACCGAAGACGGCCTGACGCTCGAACAGGTCAACGACGCCGTGCTTGATGGGCTGCGCGCCGCCCAGAAGGACTTCGACGTGCGCACGGCGCTGATCATCTGCGGCCTGCGCGACCGCTTCGAGAGCGCCTCGCTGCGCCTGGCCGAGCTGGCCGTGGCCTACCGCAAGCGCGGCGTCGTCGCCTTCGACCTGGCCGGCGGCGAGGCCGGCAACCCGCCCAAACATCACCTCCACGCCTTCTACTACGCCCGCAACCACCTGCTCAACCTGACCGTCCACGCCGGCGAGTCGTGGGGGCCGGAGTCCATCCACCAGGCCCTCTTTTATTGCAGCGCCCACCGCATCGGCCACGGCATCACGCTCGAACGCGACCCCGACCTGATGCAGTATGTCGTCGATCATCAGATCCCGCTGGAAATCTGCCCGACGAGCAACGTGCAGACGCACGTGGTGGCCAGCTACGAGGCCCACCCGCTCCGGCGCTACGTCGAGGCCGGCATCCCCGTCACCATCAACACGGACAGCCGCCTCTTCAGCCGCACCACCGTGACCGACGAGCTGTGGCGGGTGCACCGGCACTGCGGCGTCGGCGCCCCGCAACTGCGCGAGATCGCCCTCAACGGCTTCCGCCACGCGTTTTTGCCGTGGGAAGAAAAGCAAGCGCTGCTGCGCACGGTGCTCGAGGCCTTCCCGGTCGAGCCGTCGGCGCACACGCCGGTCTGGTAAATGGAAATTGGTTATTGGAAAATCGTTATTGGAAATTTGGTCAGCGAAGCGCCATCTCCCCACCATTTTCCGTTTCCCATTTTCCGTTTCCCATGCCCCCCACCTCCATGCCCCAGACCGTCCGCCAAGCCAGCCGCCTGGAAGGCACCGTCGCGTTGCCCGCCGACAAGTCGATAGCCCACCGGGCGGCGCTGCTGGCGGCGCTGGGCGAGGGGCAGTCCCGCCTCGTCAACTATCCCGCCTCGGCGGACCCGCAATCGACGCTGGCGTGCCTGCGCCGGCTGGGCGTCGAGATCCGGGACGACCACGGCGTCTTGCAGGTCGAAGGACGCGGCCTGGCGGGCCTGCACGCCCCCGACGGCCCGCTCGACTGCGGCAACGCCGGCACTACGATGCGCCTGCTCGCCGGCGTCCTGGCCGGGCAGCGCTTCGACAGCACCCTCACCGGCGACGCCTCGCTGAGCCGCCGCCCGATGGACCGCATCGCCGAGCCGCTGCGGCAGATGGGCGCCGCGCTCACGCTCACCGACGGGCACGCGCCCATCCACCTGCGGGGCGGGCAACCGCTCCGCGGCATCACCTACCGCCTGCCGGTGCCCTCGGCGCAGGTCAAGTCGTGCGTGCTGCTGGCCGGGCTTTTTGCCGAAGGCGAGACCACCGTCGTCGAAACCGTCCCCTCGCGCGACCACACCGAGCGCATGCTGGGGCTGGACGCGTTGGAGATGGGCGGGGCGCGCTACCTGAGCGTCCGGCACGGGCACCGCATCGCCGCCCGCACCTGGACCGTCCCGCGCGACTTCTCGGCGGCGGCGTTTTTCCTGGTGGCCGGCTCCGTGGTGCCCGAGGGCGAGCTATTTCTGCCGGGCGTGGGCCTCAACCCCTCGCGTAGCGCCCTGCTCGACGTGCTGCGCGCCATGGGCGCCGACGTCACCGTCGATTTCGAGCGCGAGGAGGGCGGCGAGCCGCTGGCCGACCTGACGGTGCGCCCTGCCGCGCTGCACGGCGTCTCGGTGGGCGGCGCGCTCATCCCGAATTTGATCGACGAGATCCCGGTGCTGGCCGTGGCCGCCGCCTGCGCCGAGGGCCGCACCGAGATCCGCGACGCCGCCGAGTTGCGCGTCAAAGAAACCGACCGCATCGCCGCGATGGCGAAGAACCTGCGCGCCCTGGGCGCCGACGTGGAGGCGTTCGAAGACGGCCTGGCGATCAACGGCGGCAGGCGGCTGACGGGCGCGGCGGTCGAGGCCTTCGACGACCACCGCATCGCCATGGCGATGGG
>JBFGTT010000391.1:0-4273 GCA_041565995.1 Rhodothermales bacterium | reverse complement strand
CGTGGGCCGCCGCCTCAAGGTCGCGGAACGTCACATCGAAGACGTCCTCGGCGGCGTCGAGACGACCCTCCCGGACCAGGCGCCGGCCCTCCATCAAGGCCCGCTTGCGGACGGCGTAGTAGAACAAGAGGTTCTGGTGTTTCGGCGTGTCGCGCGTGCCGGCAAACAACTCGATGATCCGGTGGACGCGCCGCAGCAGCGCCCGCCGCAGCCAACCCGAACGACGCACCAGCGCGTCGTAGGCCTGCCGCCGCTCCTCGACCTGACGCGCGTGCGTGACCTCCGGGTCGAAGCCCTCGTCCTCTACGGCCATGAACGACATCTGCCGCAGGGCGAGGCCGGGGTCGTCTGCGTAGCGCGGGCGCGCCAGGTCCATCTCCAGCGGACCGCGCCAGCCGTAGGTCGCCAGGAAGGCGTCCCACGCGCGCAGGAACGCCGCCGGCATCCGGCGTTGCTCGATCCGTTCGGCCAGCCGGGGCAGGTCCTCGAAGTCTGATCGATTCAACATCCGGGCCAGGCGAAACAGCGCGATCCCCATCTCGGCGACGACGTTACCCGTAAAGCCCAGCTTGAGCTTCTCGGCGAGGGCGACGGCCTCCGCGGATTTTTTGCCGACTACGCTATCGACCAACCCCAGGGCGGCTAAGCCCGCCCCAAGCGCAGGCATCGTGACGCCGAAGAGGTAGCGCGTGTTGGGTGCGGCGTAGCGCCGCCGGAAGGCGTCGAGCGGAAGGCCGTAGTCGAGGCCCGAGGTGAGCTTCGCCTCGTAGGCTTCGACCTTCCGCTGGTAGGCGCGGTGGGCGCGCTCAGGCGCCAGGATGGCCCACAGCGTGTTCCCGATGAAGCCGCGCAAGCGCCACAAAAACCTGGGCGCGAAGCGCAGCATCCGCAATCTGGCCCACGGCGGCCGCATGGCCGCGCGGTACCGCTTCGCGTCGATGTGGGTCAGGATCTCCGCCATCAGCGCATCGCCGGCGGCGCTTCCCTTCGCCAGCTTCTGTGGACTGGCCAGCCACATCACGTTGGAGAGGTTCTGGTACATCCGCCCGCCCGCAAAAAACCACAGCCCCTCCTCGAAGGCGAGGTCGAGGTTCAACGTTCCGACGAACGTCTCGGCCAGGCTCACGACGGCCTCTTCCATCCAGGCCAGCCCCATCGGCGAGATGGGGGCATTGATCGTCAGCCCGGACGACAGCGCCAGGTCCGTGTACAGCCTCCGGCGCTCGCCCGGCCGGGTCACCATCTCGGGCGGCAGCGGCACGTACGCGGTGATGGGCCGCGCCTGCAACACGTGGAGCCGCCCGCCGGCATAGGCCCACTCGATGTCCACCGGCTGCTCGTAAAGCGCCTCGATGCGCGCCATCACGTCGGTCAACGCGACGAGCCGGGCGTCGCTGAGGGTAAACGCCGCGCTGCGATAGCTCTTCCGCTCGATGGTGCCGCCGTCCTCGCCCAGCCAGATCGAGACCTGCTTGGCCCCCAGCGTCTTGTCTACCACCTGCCGACCGACCTTGTCGACGACGAAGTGGTCGGGGGAGACCAGCCCGCCGACGACCGACTCGCCCAGGCCCCAGTTCGCGTCGATGACGGCCTCGTCGTAGTCGTTCGTGAGCGGGTTGAGCGAGAACCCCACACCGGCCACTTCGCTGTCGATCTGCTGCTGCACGACCACGGCAATGCGCGGCGAGCGCACGTCGAAGCCGTGCTGTTGCTTGTAGACGAGCACACGCTCGTCGAGGCTCGATGCAAAGCAGCGTCGCACCGCGTCGTCCAGGTCCGCCGGGCGCACGCCCAGGCGGGTCTCGTAGCCACCGGCGAACGAGGCCGCCGCCAGGTCTTCCTCGGGCGAGGACGAGCGCACCGCCAGGAGCACGTCGCCGCCCGGCGCGGCGAGGTGCTTGCGCAGGGCGTCCAGGGCTTGTTGCTGGGGCGCCGTCAGCGCGAGGGTCTGGCAGCGCTCCTTCAGCTCGGCGCAAAGGCTCGCCCACCGGTCGGGCGTCGCGTCGGCCAGCTTCTTCCACGCCGCCGACGCCTGAATGTCGGCGAACCAGGGGGCAAAGAACGCCGTGGTGAGCACGACGCCCGGCGGAACGGGCAAGCCCGCCTCAGCCATCCGGATCAGCGAATAACCTTTGCCGCCTACCTCCGCAAGGGTCGTCTGCTCGGGGCCGGGAAACGGGACGATCAGGGTCAAGATATCACGGCGTTTATCGGTTGCGGGAAGTGCGCTGCGTAGGCTGCGGATCCTGCGCGGTAGGACGCTGCGCTGGATGCCGGCCTCCTTGCGTGCCTGCGACGATCACCGCACCGCTGCCGTGATCTGAGACCGCTCGGACTACCGCTGTTTGGGTGATAGGTGGGGGCTTGGCGACATCCAGGAAGGTGCTTCAAATCAACCTCCTGCTCTGGGTTGATGTTCTCCATGATCGCCACTCAGCCAGCGCCGTCAGGCGTCCGGTTGAACGCCTGATCCGCTGCCGGCGATGCAACGTCGGACGTCGAACCGGTTAGCTGAAATAGCCTCGTTGTAACCACGACGCCTATAATGCCCACAACCGGAGCAGTGACAAGACCGGGAAAATAGCCCGCCGCCCAGATCGCCATTGACGGATGAAGGATACCGTTGAGACACATGGCCAGGCCAAAGAACCACACCGGGAAATAGGCAACCCGAGCACCGCGCAGGACGCCAAACGCCGAAAGCACCCAAATCCCGATCCAAAAGACGTTAAACCCCACGAAGTACTCCGCTGATAACGGAGCCAGGCCGAATAACGGAGGAAAGAGCAGGTGAAGACCGGTTACGAACTCCTCGAAGGTGTGCGCGCATTGACAGGCGATGCCGATCAGAAAGACCTCGACGAACTTCGTACGAGCGCCTATCCCAACGCGACGCGGCGGCCGGGCCAACGTCAACACCAGGGCAACGGCGAGTGGAAGATACAGCGCCGCCGGAGCCAGCAACATGCTTTGGACGTTTTCGCTCATATGCTGAGGCGATTCTGCCCCCGGCGGTTGGCGGTGCCAGCGCGAAAAGTGCGCGCCTGCAAGGTACGATCTACGACAAGCCTTTGCTCGGAACAGGCTGCGCTGGAACAATCAGAACGCTTTTCGTCGCCTGCGGCGCTCAGGGTCGTCCTTTGCTTTTCCGACGCTCTTTTTTACTCGAATACTTTTAGAGGTTTGGCTATTTTCTCGAAGGCATAGGCAATGGCTTGACCTTCTGAACGGGAGTACCTGATCCGCAGGGCCGTATTTCCAAGATTCTGCGGAGCCTGCAATAACCGCAACGCCGTGTGCGTTACTACCGTGCCGGACGGGTCGCGCCGGGCGGCGCCACGAGAGTCGAGCTCAGACACAGGCGGATGCATCCAACCGACGAGGCATTGGTGGCTGCGTACCTCGAAAGCGGCGACCATGCCGCCTTCCGGGTGCTGGTCGAACGCCATCAGGAGCGCATCTTCGGCTACCTGCTGGGTATGGTGCGCGACCGCGACCTGGCCAACGACCTCTTCCAGGATACCTTCGTCCGCGTCATCGACGCCATGCACGAACGGCGCGGCTCCTACACCCAACAGGGCCGATGGGTCGGATGGGTCATGCGCATCGCTCGCAATGCTACGCTCGACTACCTGCGCAGCCGCAAAAAATGGCAGGACGTGGACGGCGACGACGAGGCCGGCGCCTCCTTCTGGGATCGCCTCCCCGACGAGGCCCCTGCCGCCGACGAAGCCCTGCACAGCCTCGAACAAAGCCACTGGCTCGACGCCTGCATCGACCAACTGCCGCCCGAACAACGCGAAGTGCTGCTGCTGCGCCAGGAATCCGAACTGACCTTCCGCGAGATCGCCGAACTGACCGGCGTCTCCATCAACACCGCGCTGGGGCGGATGCGCTACGCGCTGCTCAACCTGCGCAAGATGATCGATGCCTCAAAAAAAAAGCACTGGGCTGAGACCCAATCCCTCTAGCCGGGCCTGACCGCTGCAAAGCTTATGGACGAAAAGCTACACATACTGCAACACCTCTACGGCGAGGTCGAGGACCCCGAGGCGCTCCGCCGGCTGCTCGAAGACGACGCGCTACGCCGGGAGTACGACGCCCTCGCCGCCGTCAAGCTCGAACTGGACCGCCGCCCGCGTGCCCGCCCCGACCCCCGTGTGCTCGACCGGGTTGCGGCAGCAGCCGGGCCGCAGCAGGCCGCCCCGCCTGGCAGACGGCGGGACCGGGCCGTGCAGCCGGGGCGGACGAGGCGGCGGCTTCGCCTCGTCGG
>JBFGTT010000390.1:0-4280 GCA_041565995.1 Rhodothermales bacterium | reverse complement strand
TCGCCTGCCCAGGCCTCAAAAGCAATACAGGGGCCTAGGGTTCAACTGGTGCGCTCGCCCTCGACCCACTGCACCGCGTGTTGCATCAGTTCGGCGGCCGTCTTCAGGTTCAGCTTATCCTTGATGCGCGCGCGGTACGACTCCACGGTCTTGACCGACAGGTGCAGCCGCTCGGCAATCTCGCGCGTGCCCAGGCCGCGCCCGGTCAACTCGAAGACCTCCAGCTCGCGATCGCTGAGCACTTCCAGGGGCGACTGCGCCAGCTCCTGCCGCCCGGCGGCCAGGCCCAGCAACAGCCGTTCGTTGATCTCTTCGCTGACGTAGATGCCGCCGGCGAGCACGCGCCGGACGGCCTTGACGATCATCTCGCCGGCTTCGAGCTTCATCACGTAGCCGCGTGCGCCGGCGCGGATGGCGCGCTCGGCGTAGAGCGCCTCGTCGTGGCGAGAGACCACCAGCGTGCGCAGTTCGGGCCGCAGCGCCTGCATGTGCTTGATGAGTTCGAGGCCGCTCATGCCAGGCAGCGAGATGTCGACGATGGCCAGGTCGGGGTCTAGTTTTTCGAGGGCGTCCATGGCCTCTTCGGCGTCGGCTACCTGGCCGCAGATGGTCAGGTCCGGCTCGGCTTCGAGCGAGAGGGCCAGCCCCTTGCGCATCAGGGGGTGGTCGTCTACGATGAGGATCTTTTTCATGTGGATTCGTCGGTGTGGCGGAGGGTGCAGGTGATGGTGGCGCCGCCGTCGAGGCCGTTGCTGATTTCGAGCGTGGCGCCGATGACGCGGGCGCGGTAGTGCATGATGCGCACCCCCATGCCCTGCCGGTCTTCGTCGAGGGTTGCGGGGAAGCCCACGCCGTCGTCTTGCAGGCGCAGGCGCAGTTGCCCCCGGCCCGAGGCCAGGCTGATGCGCACGTGCCGCGCCCGCCCGTGCTTGACGGCGTTGCTGACGGCCTCCTGCGCGATGCGGAAAAGGTGCGTGGCGACGGAGTTGTCGTGGATGAGCACCGAGCCGACTTCCTCGAAGGTGCAGCGGACGCCGAAGAGGCGCTCGGCGTTGACGGCCAGGCGTTCGAGCGCCGTGCGCAGGCCGGTGGCTTCGAGGTCGACCGGGATCAGGCCGCGCGCCAGGCCGCGCGCCTGCCGGTCGGCCTCGCGGATCAACTCGGTGATCTCGGCCAGTTCTCCGGCGACGGGCTGATGGTTCAGGGTCCGGGCCAGGTTCTGCGTGATCAGGCCGATGCCGGTGAGCATCTGCCCGAGGCCGTCGTGCAGGTCCTGCCCGATGCGGCGGCGCTCCTGCTCGCTGATGCGGAGGATCTCCTGTTCGAGGCGGCGCCGCTCGGTGATGTCGCGCACCATGCCGGTGAAGATCCGGCGGTCGCCCAGGCGGACTTCGCTGACGGCCAGTTCCAGCGGGAAGACGGAGCCGTCCTTGCGCCGCCCCACCACCTCGCGCCCGATGCCGATGATCTTGCGATGGCCCGTCTCCACGTAGCTCTGGACGTAGTTGTCGTGCTCGTCGCGGTAGGGCGCGGGCATGAGCATCTTGACGTTCTGGCCGATGACGTCGGCAGGCGTGTAGCCGAAGATCTGCTCCGCCGCCAGGTTGAACGACTCGATGATGCCCTGGTCGTCGATGGTGATGATGCCGTCTACGGTGGTGTCGACGATGGCGCGGGCGCGGGCCTCGCTCTCGCGGAGGGCCCGCTCGGCCCGGATGCGCTCGACGGCGCTTGAGAGCACGTTGGCGACGGCCTGCAAGAACGTCACGTCGTCGCGGTGAAAGACGCGGCGGCTCCGGGTGTGCGCGCCCAGCACCCCGTAGGCTTCGCCCTCGACGCGCAGGATGACGCTCAGGCCGCTGACGACGCCGTGCTCGACGAGCAGCGGCGGCCCGCTGAAGCGCGTCTCCGTCGGCAGGTCCTCGACGACCACCGGCTCGGCGGCCAGCAGCGTGTAGCCCGCCTGCGAATCCTGCCCGGCGCCGACCATCGCCCGGCCCACCAGCCCGTCGTGCCACCCGACGCCGGCTTTGAGCAGCAGCGCGTCCTGGTCCGGCACGCGCACGAGCACCTTGCAATACTCGACGCCCAGCGCCCGCGCCGTCGCCCCGACGGCGTAATCCATCACCGCCTGCACCGCCTCGCCGGCCAGCACGCGCTGCCCCAACTCGGCCACGGTGGCCTGCTGCAAGACGCGGGCGGCCAGCTCGGCCTCGGTCTGCAAGTGCCGCGCCCGTTTCTGCGCCCGCCGCTCTATCAGCGTCAGGCAGTGCGCCAGGTACCGCGCGTCCCCCGTCTCTCGGATGCAATCGTCGACGCCGGCGGCGACAGCCTCCCGGAGGTAGTCCTCTGCGTTCGGCGGCATCAGGGCCAGCACGAGCGCCGCCTCGCCCGGATCAGCCGCCCGGATGCGGCGGCACAGCGCCAGGCTCTCGGCTCCGGCGTGGATCAGCACCACCAGGTCGGGCCGCTCGCGCTCGTAGACGGCCCAGGCGTCGGCGGCGTCGGCGGCGAGGTGCACGGCATAGCCCCGGCCCCGCAACACCGTTTCGACGGCCTCACGGCGCGCGTCCGGCCCACTGAAGATCAACGTCTGCATAGGAATCTGCTGCTTGCAGCCTGCTGCCCCGACCCCCGAAAACCACCCGTCCGGGGCGACGTACGGGCGTCCGCTCAATATAGCAGGTAAGGAGGGCATAAGCATGAACGCGCTCAGGTTCCCGGCAGACGGCCGGCGCCTGGGCAGACTACGAAGAAACCCCTTCCCTGTTCGAGGGGCTTTTTCGACGGCAGATGTAGGGGGATTCCTTACAGACCGGCGCGCATTCGTGCAACGTCAGGCGGTCTATTCAGAACAGCCGCGAGAGGCCGAGGCCGACGAAGAGGCCCGGCGCGTCGAGGCGGTAGGCCACGTCGAGGCGGAAGGGCGTGCCCCAGATGTCGGCGAGCGAGAGGCCGAGTTCGTGGTGGAAGCCGTCGCAGCGGCGGGGCGTGAAGGCGGGCGCGGCCAGGCGGTCCGGGTCGATCCACGTGCGCCCGTGCCCGCCGAAGAGGCGGAGGCCCGTCCCGCGATCCACCAGCGCACGCAGGCCCAGCGCCTCGAACGGCGCCGTCGTGAAGTCGTGCTCCCAGAAGACGCCCAGGTAGCGCGTGCCCTCGTAGGGCTGCCCGCGCAGGCTGCGAAAGCCGCCGAACGCGGTGAGCGGCCCCAGGCTGCCGTCGAGCACGCCGAGGCGTTGCGGCGGCAGCTTCCCGCGCGCGGTGCCGGCGAAGGCCCGCACGAGCAACCCCGCCGGCCGGGGCCGCCCCCGGAAGAGCGTCCGCAGGTGCCCGTCGAAGAAAAGCTGGTAGCGCGTGAAGCCGAAGTCGCCGCCGAAGAGACCGGGGTCGGCGTGCTCGACGCGGACTTCGGCGCGGCGCAGCGGGCCGGTGCGTAGCGGCCGGTAGTCGTCGCCGGCGGCCACCGCCAGGGCCAGCGCGCGCAGGCGCCCGTCCTCGACGGGCGGGTTCGGGGGGAAGGTGGCACGGAAGGGCCAGGGATGCGTCACCTCGCGCTCCACCGACGCGTGCTGCTCCAGGCGCCCTTCGACCCGGAAGCGGATCAGCGGGAAGGCGTAGCCGAGGCCCAGGGCAGCGCGCTCGGTCCAGAGGAAGTCGAAATAATCGCCCTGGCCGAGCAGGGCCGGGACCGAGGCGAGCGACATCGGGTAGAGCGCCGAGGCGTTGCGCGGGGCGGTGTCGCGGGCGTAGCGGGCTTCGAGCGTGCCGCCGCGCCCCCATCGGAAGGTGCCCCGGCCCAGGAAGCGGACGCGCCGTAGCCCGCTCGCCTGCGCCGCGCGCAGCTCGACGGCCAGGTTTTCGCTGAAGGGAAACGTCTTTCCGATGCCCGTGAAGAGACCGTCGACGCGGTTGAAGCGCAGCCAGGGTTCGTAACCCAGGATCAGCGGCCAGGCAAACTGCGGCCCGTCGGCCTCGTGGCGGCGAGCTTCGAAGGCGGCGAACAGCCCCCGCCGCCCCCCCGGCGGAAACGCCTGCTCCAGCGTCACGCCGGCGAAGCGGAGCGCCTCGAACGCCTCGGCCTCGCGCGGCGTCATCGGCACGATGAAACGGCCCAGCAGGAACAGGTCGTCCCCGCGCACCGAGGCCGAATCGACGCTCACGCGGCGCGCCTGCACGTAGGGCGCCGCCGGCAGCGGCCCGTTGACTTCGTAGCCGGAGAAGCGCGACACCTACCGGAACGTGGCCGGCGGGTAGCCCAGCCCGCCCGGATCGACGCGGAT
>JBFGTT010000389.1:0-4285 GCA_041565995.1 Rhodothermales bacterium | reverse complement strand
GGTCGATGAACGTTCCTAACGAAATCGGCGCGCAAAGGTTTAGCGTACCTAACACAACCTGCTTTGACAGGCGAGAGCGTACGAGCAGAGGCGGAGCAAGGCGCGCGAAGCAGCCGTATCCGCAGCGATACGACGATGCAGCCGGGCGCCGCGCCATCGTCGCGCAGCCCGAATGAGGTTTTGTCAGGCACGCTTAGGTCGTTTAACGGTAGGCGTCGTACATTCCGGCGTAGCCCCGCCCGATGCCTGCCTCAACCGTCCTGAAGGCGCTATGAAACGTCTTGTGATTCTCACCTTGCTCGTCATGGTTGCCGTCGTCGCGCTCTTTTTCGTTCTGCGCCCGGAGGAAGACGCGCCTCCGCTCGTCTCGACGTTCTCCATCGTAGGCTTTGATCCTGCCACGGGGGACCTCGGCATCGCCGTGCAGAGCAAGTTTCCCAACCTGCGGCCCATCGTGCCGTGGGCGAAGGCGGGCGTGGGCGCCGTTGCCACGCAGAGCTTCGCCGAGCTGGATTACGGCATTAAGGGCCTCGAACTGATGGAAAACGGCGCCACCGCCGAAGAAGCCCTCCGCATCGTCCTGCGCGGCGACGAAGGCCGGCAGCAGCGCCAGGTGGGCATGGTCGACGCCCAGGGCAACGCCGCCACGTGGACCGGCACCGAGTGCTTCGCCTGGGCCGGCGGGCGCGTGGGGCAGGCCGGCGGCCCGCCCGCCGAAGTCGGCCCCGAACAAGGCAACGTGGGCACCGTCGTCACGGGCACGGGCTACACGGCGCAGGGCAACATCCTCGTCTCCAAAGAAACCGTAGAGGCCATGGCCGCCGCCTTCGAGGCCGCCGAGGGCGAGCTGGCCGACCGCCTGATGGCGGCGCTCATCGCAGGTGGCCAAGCCGGCGGCGACCAGCGCGGCGAGCAGAGCGCGGCCCTGCTGGTAGTCCGCCAGGGCGCCGGCTACGACGGCCAGGACAACTTCATCGACATCTCGGTCTACGACCACCCCACGCCCATCGCCGAACTCGACCGGCTCTACCGGCTCAACAACCTCTACTTCACCCAGTCGAAGCCGGAAAACCTGATCCCCGTCACGGAGGCCATCGCCAGAGAGTTGCAGCAGATCTGGACCACGCGCGGCTTCTACGACGGCCCCCTCGACGGCGTCGTGGACGCGGCATTCCAGCAACTTCTGGTCGATTACATGGGCTGGGAGAACTACGACCTGCGCATCGCCCCTGTGCAAAACGTCGATCTCTCCGCCGGCCAGACGCTCAAGATCGACCGCGAAGTCCTCGAAGACATCCGCGCGGTGTTCCGCGAGGGCCGCTGGAAGCCGAGGCAGCGGTGACGTAATCACGGCGCAGCGGCCGTCAGCTCCGTCGCCAGCGCCGCCAGCGCCGCCATCGAACCGAGCACGCGGACGGAGGCCGGCCAGGCGTCCTGGTGGGCTTCGGCGCCGCGCCCGCCCACCACCACCTCTATCGACTGCGCGCCGAGCGGAACGACCAGGTCTTGCACGAGGGCCTCGTGTGCGCGCTCCGAAAGGGGAGCGGTGCAGGCCAGCCAGACCAGGCGCGGCGCGTGGGCCGCCACGGCGTGCTGCAAGGCGCTCACGGGCGTATGCGCGCCCAGGTTGACGGCGTCCAGGCCGGCGTCGGCCAGGACGGCGGCAGCCATCAGCGTGGGCAGCAGGTAGGGATCGCCCTCCGGCGCACCGCCGAGTGCCACCGGCGCGCCCTCCTCCGGCGGCGGGATGAGCAGACGTACCTGACCCACGGCCTCGATGCACACGTTCGTCGCCACGTGTTCGTGGAAGATGCCGCCCTCTTCGTGCGTCCAGCGTTCGCCGAAGCGTTCGAGCGCGCCGGCCACGGGTCCGTCGAAGAGGTGGGCCAGGGGTGTGCCGTCGAGGTAGGCCGCAGCGACCAGGCCGCGCGCCTGCGCCGCCCGACCGGCGCGTAAGAGTTCGAACAAGGCGTCCGCCGTAAGGTCGCCTGCGCGCGCTTCAGGCGGCAGGTTTTCCAGGTCGGGCAGGCCCAGCAGGTCAGGGCGGAGGATGCGCATGTCCTGGCGGCGGATGAAGCGAAGCGCCTCGTGCATCACGATGCGGCGGTGGCCGCCCGCCGTGCGCGTCACGTCGATCAACCCGGCATCGCCCCAGCGCTTGATGGACGACTCGCTGACGCCGAGCACGACGGCTAACTCTTTGGGAGAAAACGTTCGGGTTTGCACGGCGAGCGGGGCTGGTTCCGGATGCGGCTGACGGCGGGCAGGATACGGCCCGGCGCGGCCTGATTGTTCCTTTCTTGTTACGCCTTCGAGGGGATGAATCTTTCCGGCGGAGGAGTCATAGAACGATTTGAACGTTTAGAACGTTTCGAACGAAATCAACCCTAACACGAGGTACCTCCCATGAAAGCCACCCTGCTCCACAAGCTCGCCGCCTTCCTCTCGGTCGCCATCCTGGCGCTCTTCGCGCTGCAGACGCAGGCCGCCGCCGACGACACCGACCCGGAGAAGAACATCGTCGAGATCGCCATCGACGGCAAGTTCAACACGCTGGTGGCCGCCGTGCAGGCTGCCGGCCTGGTCGAGACGCTCTCAGGGCCGGGGCCGTTCACGGTCTTCGCCCCGACCGACGAAGCCTTTGCCAAACTGCCCGAAGGCACCATCGAGCACCTGCTCAAGCCCGAAAACAAGGATCAGCTCGTCGCTATCCTGACCTACCACGTCGTGCCCGGCAAAGTGACCTCCGGCGAGGTGGTCAAGCTGACCTCGGCGACGACCGTGCAGGGGTCGCCGCTCTCGATCCAGGTCAAGGAGGGCGCGGTGAAGGTCAACAACGCGACGGTGACGACGGTGGACGTAGAGGCGACTAACGGCGTCGTCCACGTCATCGACACGGTGCTGCTGCCGCCCGCCGAGTAGCCGCTTCCCGAAACGCCCCCGGTAGTCCTGAGCCGCTGGCAGTTTTGAGGGGGATTGCCCGGCGGCTCGGAGGTGGGCGAGAGCCGGTGGAGGACTTCCTCCATCGGCTCTTTGATTTATACTGCAGCCGTGCGCGCCCTCACCAAAAACGCGGCGCCCCGCTCCGCTCCCGCCCGGTTCGGGCTTGGAAGCGAAACGGGGCGCCGCCGGCGGTGCCTGGCAGGTCAAGGCGCGCTCATCGAGCGTCGTGGCGTAGCGCGCCTGCCGCCCGGCTCACTTCAAGAGCACCATCCGCCGCGTCTGCGTGAAGTCGCCTGCCGTGATGCGGTAGAGGTAGGTGCCGCTAGGCAGGCGGTGTGCCTCGAACGCGACGCGGTAGGCGCCGGCCGGCTTCGCCTCGTCCACCAGGCGCGCTACCTCGCGGCCCAGCACGTCGTAGACCACCAGGCGCACGTGCGCGGCCTCGGGCAGTTGGAAGCCGATCTCCGTCATCGGGTTGAACGGGTTGGGATAGTTGGGCGAGAGCGCGTAGGTCTTCGGCGTCTCGCTCGCTGCCCCCTGCTTGGCAACCGGCGTGCACGTGGTGCCGGGCGCGTTGTCGCCGGAATCGTAGGGCAACGCGCCGCCGGTGACGTTGCTGACGCAGAAGCTGACGTTGACCTTGCCCTTCTTCGACCCGCTTGTGACGAAGCTCGCCACGCCGCTGCCGTCGGTCACGGCGCTGACGCCCGACTCGTTGAAGTCGCCGGTGAAGTCGCCGGTGACGGTGTAGCCGGCGCCGGCCGGGCTGCCGGTGTCGTCGAAGATGGTCACGGTGGCGGTGCCGACCTTTTGGCCCCCGCCGATGCCCTGCTGCCCGGTCACGACGCTCTGAACGTGCACGTCGGTCGGCGTGCCGCCGCCGCCGCAATCGGCGTTGGGGTCCTCGTTGTCGGTCTTGTCGTAGGACAACGAGCCGTGCGAGACGCTGTCGACGCAGAAGGTGACGGACGGATTGTTGGCGCGCCCGCTCGTCACCAGAGTCACCTGGCCGCTGCCGTCGGTCGTGCCGGAGGCGGATTCATTGAAGCTGCCGCCGAAGGTGCCCGTGACGGTGGCCCCGGAGACCGGGTTTTCGAGGTTGTCGAAGATCGTCACGGTGGCCGTGCCCTTCTTCTTCTTGCCGCCCCCCTGTGTGCCCGTCACGATGCTTCCGTGTACGTGCAGGTCGGATCCCGCCGGCGCGGCCGTGGCGCTGTCCTGGTCGTCCTCGTTCGGGTCGTTGTTGTTGGGCGTCGAGTCGGGATCGTTCTGATCGCTGGCGGTGACCTGGGCGACGTTGGTGTGGTCGCCGCTGGCGTTCACGGTGGCGGTGATCGTCAGC
>JBFGTT010000388.1:0-4302 GCA_041565995.1 Rhodothermales bacterium | reverse complement strand
GGTGGCGCCCACGACGCCGGAAGCGGGAGAAAGATGCGTGACGGTTACTTGCGCAGCGGCTTCGACACCGATCAGCAAAACCATGAAGCACAGCACTGCCCCGGACGCATAGGATCGCTTCGACATAGCGCTACCTCCTCGCAACAACGAGCTAAGTGAGGGATGGCTGCGCCGTCGCGGGCAGCAAGCTGTGACGGCGCGCGTCTCGTCGGGGGGAAGGGTCGTGGCCCCTGAACAGATAGAGGTCGAAACGAAAGCAACAGGGCAAAGAACGGCCCGGTTGTAAAAGTAACGTGAGAGGCGGAAGCCGTCAATCAGGCCGAAGGACTTTTTTTTCCGCGTGCGCCCGACCGGGCGTGTCAGCCGCCGAGCGTGCGGAGGCGCTCCTGCACGAGATCCAGCCAGAACTTCGTCCGCGTATTGGCCGGGTCCCGCTGATAGACCTGCCGGATGAAGCCCAGCGCGGTCCGGTAGTTTTGAAGGGCCTCGCGGCGGCGGCCCAGGTTGGGCTGTTCGGGGTATCCTTCCAGGTCGCCCAGGTGGACGTAGCTGATGGCCAGGGACAGGCGGGCCTGCGCGTTCATCGAGTCGGCCTGCCAGAGGTCTTCAAAGATGTCGCGGGAGCGGCGATAGCGGGCGGCGGCTTCTTCGAGATCGCCTGTCTTGACGGACATCATGCCCATCTTCTCGTGCGCGATGGCCAGGTCGCGTATGGCGTCTACCTGGTCGGGGTGTTCCGCCGCGTAGGCCTGGCGCAGCGCCAGCGAGGAACCGAAGGCATCGAGGGCGGCCTCGTGGTTCGCTTGCAGGTCGTACACCGTGCCGATGCGCTCGTAGATCAGCCCGCGCAGCCTGAAAACCTGGGCCTGCGACGTATCGGCTGCGTAGAGGCTGTCCAGGAGAGGCCGGGCGGTGCGGTAGGCTTCCAGGGCGGCATCGGCGTCTCCCCGATTGGCGAAGTTCGGATTACCCAGGAGGTCGCCCAGCTTGATCAGGCCGACAGCGTACCGTCGCCAGGCCACGGCGTCTGGGCCGTGGCTCGCGGCGAGCGCCCGGTAGCGGGCCACGGCGTCGCGCATGCTCGCCTCGGCCTGTTCCAGGTCCCCGGAGGCGGCCTGCACGTCGCCGAGCCGTTCCTGGATCAGGGCTAGGTTCCGCTGGGCCTCTACGTTGGCCGGGCTGGCGGCGAGCACCGTCTGCGCGATGGCGACGGCTTTGCGATAGCTCTCCAGGGCGCCCTGCGTCTGGCCCAGGTTGGCGTTGGTGGGGTTGCCCTGCACGTCGCCCACCTTGCGATAGGCCGTCGCCAGTTCCAGCAGCAGCGAGGTGTCGGAGCCGGCTTCGCGGGCGAGTTTATCGAGGTATTCGAGCGAGCGGCGCACCAGCAGTTCGCGGGCCGGGGTCGAGCCGGGCAGGTCCTGGATGGCGTCGTGCAGTTCGAAGAGGAGCGTGTTGGCCAGGGCGCGCACCTCGTCGAAGCGGTGCTGGGCCACACGCGCCTGGTACGCCGTGGCCGCGATGCCGCCGACGAGCGCCAGGATCACCAGCGCGGTGGCCGCCACGCCGAGCCGATGCCGCCGGACGAAGCGCGAGGCGCGGTACACCACGGTGTCGGGGCGGGCGCGGACGGGCAGGTGGGCCAGGTGGCGCCGCACGTCGTCGGCCAGTTGCTCCGCCGAGCCGTAGCGGCGGGCCGGCTCCTTGCGCAGCGCCATCAGCACGATGTTGTCGAGGTCGCCCGAGAGCCGGCGGCGGAGGCGCTCCGGCTGGGTGTTGCGGGCCTGGCTGACGGCTTCGGGCGGGTCGGCCTCCGGCACCTCGACGCCGCGCGAGACCGCCGTGCTCGGCTTCGTCGGCTCCTCCTGACAGATCACCCGCTCCATCTCGCCGGGCGAGAGGCCCCGCACGTAGAAGGGCCGGTAGCCGGTCAGCAGCTCGTAGAGGATCACGCCAAGGGCGTAGACGTCGGCGGCGGTGGTCAGCGGCTTGTCGAGGACCTGCTCCGGCGCCGCGTACTCCGGCGTCAGCAGGCGCACGCCCGTCCGCGTCAGTGTCTCGGCGACTTCCTCCACGTTGAGCAGCTTGGCGATGCCGAAGTCGAGCAGCTTCACCTGGCCGTCTTTCGAGAGCTGGATGTTGCCCGGCTTGAGATCCCGGTGGACGACGAGGTTGCGATGGGCGAAGGCGACGGCGTCGCAGACGGTGATGAACAGGTGCAGCCGCTGTTCGGTCGAGAGGCGGTGCGCGTCGCAGTATTCGGTCAGCGGCGCGCCCTCGACGTACTCCATCACCAGGTAGGGCATGCCGTCCTCGGTCACGCCGCCGTCGAGCAGCCGCGCGACGTGGGGATGTTCGAGGGAGGCCAGGATCTGCCGTTCGTGCCGGAAGCGGCGCAGCATCTCGTCGGTGGCGGCGCCGGGATGCACCAGCTTGAGCGCTACCTGCTGCTCGAACTGCCCGTCGGCGCGTGCGGCCAGGTGGACCGTGCCCATGCCGCCCCGGCCCAGTTCGCGCACGAGGCGGTACGGCCCGACGCGCCGGCCTTCGGGCCGGGAGGCTTCCGGTTTGAGGAACGGGCTGTCGAGGGCGTCGGCGGCGGCGGCGTCTTCGTGGGCGGCCAGCAGCGAGGCCACCTCGGCGCGCAGGGCGTCGTCCCCGGCGCAGGCTTCGTCGAGGAACGCCGCGCGCTGTGCGGGCGGACGTTCGAGGACGGCCTCCAGCAGGTCCTTGATCTGTTCCCACCGCTCCGGATTCATGGCTCGCAGGTGTTCGTGGGTTTCCATCCTTGCCTTCTCTACAGAACCGGAAAAAGTCGTCGAACCCGCTCATGCTCCCTTCGTCCGGATCTCCCGGTAGAGCCAGGCCCGCGCCGCCGTCCAGTCGCGCTTGACGGTAGCGGCCGAGATGCCCAGCACGTCCGCCGCCTCCGGGATGGTCAGGCCCACGAAGTAGCGCAGTTCGACGATCTGGCCCTGCCGGGGATCGACGGCTTCCAGGCGTTGCAGGGCTTCGTGGAGCGCGAGCACCTCGTCTGCGTCCACTTCGGGCAGCGCGTCCAGATCAGAGAGCGGGCTGTCGGGGAGGTCGCCGCCGCGCTTGGCGGCGCGTTGGCGCCGGGCGTAGTCCACCAGCACGTCGCGCATGGCGCGGGCGGCGATGCGGAAGAAATGCGCCCGGTTCTGCCACGAAGCGTCGTCTTTGCGGACGAGTTTGAGGAAGGCTTCGTGGACGAGGGCGGTGGTGTTGAGCGTTTCGTGGGCGTGTTGGCGCTGTCGTTGCCGGTGGGCCAGGCGGTGCAACTCGTCGTAGATGAGCGGCAGCAGCCGGTCCATGGCCCCGGTATCACCGGCGTTGAGCGCAGCGAGCAGGCGGGTGATGTCGGCCTGGGGTTCTTTCATCCTGCGAGGTGATCGGATACGCGGGTTTACCGGTGCCGGGTCAACGACGACCGAGCACATGTGTTCACGCCCCGGCGCCCACGCCGGGGTGTGAGCCGGTGCGACGCAGGATTACGGTTCTGTTGCTATAAGATTCAGGGAGTGCTCCCTTCCACGTGTCCGTCCCGTACATAGCAGAGTAGCTCTATGAAAACGAGAAACGACGCCCGGCGGGGAGTCAGCCCCGCACGCCCCCGGGACTTCCGCGCCGGAGGCCGCCTCGCGCTCGCGTGCCTGGGATGCCTGCTGCTGTTTGCATCCGTTCCAGCCGCGCAGGCACAGTCCTTCGACCGGCTCGTCGTCTCCGACGCCAAACCGGGAGACCTGCTGGGAGGACGTCCCGGCGGGGGCCTGCTGGCGGTGAGCGGCAACCGGATCCTCGTCGGCAAACCCCTGGACGACGACGCCTGCCCGCCCGGCCCCGACAAACCCATCTGCAATTCCGGCGCCGCCTACGTCTTCGAGCGGCACGACGGCGTCTGGACGGAGGTCGCCAAGCTGACCGCCGGCCGCCCCACCGGACGAGACTGGTTCGGCGCGTCGGTCGCCATCGACGGCGATCGCGCTCTGATCGGAGCGCCCTTTCAGGACGACGCCGGCACCGACGCCGGCACCGTGTACGTCTTCGAACGCATCGGCGGCCAGTGGCAAGAGGTCGACCGGCTCTTCGCTTCGGACTCCGACCCGTCAGACCTCTTCGGAGATCGGCGCGTCATCCTCCGAGGCGACCTCGCCCTCGTCGCCGCCCCCCAGGACAGCGAGGCCAATATCCTGGCCGGCGCCATCTACATCTTCGAATTCAACGGCCTGAACTGGAACGAGATAGACAAACTGACCGCCTCCGACGCCGGCGTGGCCGACTTCC
>JBFGTT010000387.1:0-4321 GCA_041565995.1 Rhodothermales bacterium | reverse complement strand
GTCGAGGGCGACTCCGCCGGCGGCTCGGCCAAGCAGGCCCGCGACCGCCACTTCCAGGCCATTCTTCCGCTGCGCGGCAAGATCCTCAACGTCGAAAAAGCCCGCCTCGACCGCGTTTTGGAGAACGAGGAGATCAAGAACATCATCACCGCCCTGGGTACCGGCATCGCCACCTCCGAGGAAGACTTCAACGTCGAAGGGCTGCGCTATCACAAGGTGATCTTGATGACTGATGCGGACGTGGATGGAGCGCACATCCGTACGTTGCTGCTGACGTTTCTGTACCGTCACCTGCGCCCGCTGGTCGAGAAAGGCTTTATCTACATCGGGCAGCCGCCGCTCTATCGGGCCAAGCAGGGCAAGGACGAGCGCTACCTGTGGAACGACGAGCAATTGCAGCAGGTGGTGGCCGAGATGCAGCAGGACGGGCGCGGCAAGGTCAGCATCCAGCGCTACAAGGGCCTCGGCGAGATGAACCCGGAACAGCTCTGGGAGACGACGATGGACCCGGCCCGGCGCATCCTCCAGCGCGTGACGGTCGATGACGCCGCCGCCGCCGACCGCATCTTCTCGACGCTCATGGGCGACGCCGTCGAACCCCGCCGCAAGTTCATCGAACGCAACGCCCGGTACGCCACCATCGACGCGTGATCCGATCGCGGATTGCGGCGCGCGGATTCGAGGAATCCGGGTTTGCGTCGGGCACCAACGAGCAGGAAGGCTTTGCAATCCGACCTCCAACATCGGCCCTCCAGCATCGACGTGTCCATCGTCGTGCCGGCCTTCGAGGAGGAGGAGTCGTTGCCGGAACTGGCGCGGCAGATCCGCGCGGCGTGCCAGGCGGCGGGCCTGACGTTCGAAGTCTGGTTCGTCGACGACGGCTCGCGCGACGGCACGTGGGCGGCGATCCGGCAGATCCACGAGGGCGACGCGCGCTTTGTCGGGCTGCGCTTCCGGCGCAACTACGGCAAGAGCGCCGCGCTCGACGCCGGCTTCAAGCGCGTGCGGGGCCGCTACGTCGTCACGCTCGACGCCGATTTGCAGGACGACCCCGCCGAGATCCCCGCCCTCCTGGCGATGCTCGAAGAGGGCGGCTACGACCTGGTCAGCGGCTGGAAAAAAAAGCGGCACGACCCGCTGAGCAAGACCATCCCGAGCCGGCTCTTCAACTTCGTCACGCGTCTGGTCTCGGGCATCCGGCTGCACGATTTTAACTGCGGGCTGAAGGCGTACCGGCGCGAGGTGGTCGAGCGCCTCCGCGTCTACGGCGAGATGCATCGCTACCTGCCGCTGCTGGCCAAGTGGGAAGGCTACGAGCGCATCGGCGAGAAGCCGGTGCAGCACCGGGCGCGGCGGTACGGGCGCACCAAGTTCGGCCTCGAACGCTACCTCCGGGGCTTTCTGGACCTGATCTCGGTGGCTTTCCTGACCCGTTTCGCAGCCCGCCCGCTGCACTTCTTCGGGATGCTCGGCACGCTGGCCTTCCTGGGCGGCTTCGTGATCAGCCTGTGGCTCACCATCGACAAGCTCTTCTACGGCAGGCCCGTCGGCGACCGCCCGCTGCTGCTGCTGGGCGCGCTGCTGATTCTGCTGGGCGCGCAGATGTTTACGACGGGGCTTCTGGGGGATATGATCATCCGGCGCAGGATGGAAGAGGAGGCGGTCTATCACGTCACCGAGGCCGTCGCGCCGCCGGTTGAGCAGGAGGCTTAGGGGGCGGGCGATGCAGGAAGCGGGAAGCGGGAGAAAAATCGTCCTCGTCGGCCCGATGCATCCGTACCGGGGCGGCATCGCCCATTTTCTGGAGACGATGTATCGGGGCTTGCAGGCGCGCGGGCACGCGGTGGAAGCCGTCACGTTCACGCGGCAGTACCCCGAACGGCTCTTTCCCGGCAAGACGCAGTACGAGACGGGCGACGTGGCGCATCCCGTGCCCGCCCGCCGGCTCATCGACACGATCAACCCGGCGACGTGGTTCAGCGCGGCGCGGCAGGTGGCGGCCCGGCAGCCCGACGCCGTGCTCTTCAAATACTGGATGCCCTTCTTCGCGCCGGCCTTCGGAATCATCGCGCGGCGCGTCCGCAAGCGCGGTGCCAGGGTGATCGTGGTCGTTGACAACGCCATCCCGCACGAACGCCGCCCCGGCGACCTGGCGCTCGGACGCTACTTCTTCAAAGCCGTCGACGGGTGCATCGTGATGTCGGAAGCCGTCGGGCGCGACCTCCGGAGGCTGGGCGTCGAGGCGCCGGTGCGGCAGGTGGTCCACCCCGTCTACGACCTCTTCGGAGAGGCGCCCCCGCAGGCCGAGGCGCGCGCCGCCCTGGGCCTGCCGCCGGCGCCGCCGGTGCTGCTCTTCTTCGGCTTCATCCGCCGCTACAAGGGCCTGCACGTCCTGCTCGAAGCCATGCCCCTCATCCTCGACGCACTGCCCGAAGCGCGCCTGCTGGTGGCGGGCGAGTTCTACGAGGACGAGGCGCCCTACCGGCGGCTCATCGCGCAAAATGGGCTGCACGAGCGCGTACTGCTCCACGGCGAATACCTCCCCAACGAGGCCGTGCCACGCTACTTCGCCGCCGCCGACGTGGTGGTGCAGCCCTACGTCTCGGCCACGCAGAGCGGGGTGGCGCAGGTCGCCTTCCACTTCGACAAGCCGGCCATCGTCACCGACGTAGGCGGGCTGGCCGAGGTGGTGCCGCACGAGCGCGCCGGGCTGGTGGTGCCGCCCGAAGACCCCGCCGCGCTGGCCGCCGCCGTCGTCCGCTTTTTCCGGGAAGAGATGGGCGCGCGGCTGGCCGAGGGCGTCCGCCGCGAAAAGAAAAAGTATAGCTGGAACCGGCTCTACGAAGCCGTCGAGTCGTTCCTTTAAGCGCGGAGCCGCTATCTTCTATCCTTCGCCGCTGTAGCTGCCACCAACCAGAGACGCGCCCATGATGACCGTCGTCGTGCTCTGCGGGGGCCTCGGCACGCGGCTGCGCGCCGTCGTGGGCGACCGCCCGAAGGTGCTCGCGCCCGTCGCCGGCGAGCCGTTTCTGGGCCACCTGCTCGGCCACCTGCGCCGCCAGGGCTTCGCCGACGTGGTGCTGAGCACCGGCTACCTGGGCGAGATGGTCGAAGCCTACGCCGCCGACGGCGCGCGGTGGCGCCTGCGCCTGCGCTACGCCCGCGAGCCAAAGCCGCTGGGCACCGCCGGCGCCCTCCGCTTCGCCGCCGACGCGCTGGACCTGCGCGAATCGTTCCTGGCCCTCAACGGCGACACGTTCTTTTCGGGATCGCTGCCTCGCCTCGTCGCTTTTCACCGGCAGAAGCCGGGGGCGCAGGCCAGCCTGGCGCTGGTGCGGGTGGACCACGCGGATCGCTACGGCACGGTGCAGGTAGATGCCGAGACGGACGCCGTGACGGCCTTCGTCGAGAAACAGCCGGGGCACCTCGGGCCGGCCTGGATCAGCGCTGGCGTCTACGTGATGGCGCCGGCCCTGCTCGCCGGGGTCCCGCCGGGCAGGAACGTATCGCTCGAACGCGACGTTTTCCCGCGCCGGATCGGGCAGGGGCTTTACGGCTGCCGCTTCGAAGACGCCGTCTTCCTCGACATCGGCACGCCCGAAGCCTACGCGCAGGCGGCCTCCCTTTTGGATGCTGGAAGCTAGATGTTGGATGCAACGAAAGTCATCCGTGCACGCGCGCCGTTGCGCATCAGCTTTGGCGGCGGCGGCACCGACGTGGCGCCCTACGAGACCGAACGCGGCAGCCACGTCCTCAACGCCACCATCAACCGCTACGCCTACGTCACGCTCGTGCCCAACGACGGCGGCACCATCCGCCTGCAATCGCTCGACTACGGCGACGTGGTGACGTACGCCGTTGAGGACGACACCCCTCCTTTCAACTACCAGATGGACCTGGCCAAGGGCGTCATCCGGCGCCTCGAAGTGGATCGCCTGCGCACCGGGTTCGACCTCTACACCCACACCGACTGTCCGCCCGGCTCCGGCCTCGGCGCCTCCTCCACGATGGTCGTGGCGCTCATCGGCGCCTTCGAACGCTGGCTCCAGCGGGGCCTGACGCCCTACGAAATCGCCCGCCTGGCCTTCGAGATCGAACGCGAAGACCTCGGCATCAAGGGCGGCAAGCAGGACCAGTATGCCGCCACCTTCGGCGGGTTCAACTTCATGGAATTTCAGGGCGACTACGCGCTCGTCAATCCCCTGCGCCTGCTGCCCGAATGGACCGGCGAACTCGAATACTCGCTGGTGCTGGCCTACACCGGGCAGAGCCGCTTCTCCTCCGACATCATCGCCGAGCAGATCGACCACTACCGGCGCGG
>JBFGTT010000386.1:0-4325 GCA_041565995.1 Rhodothermales bacterium | reverse complement strand
CCCGGAAGACGGCGCGCACCTTGCCGCCCAGCAGCAGGTACTGCGTGGCGCGCAGCCCGGCCCCCCAGCTCACCCAGTTCTTGACGAAGTCGAAGGCGTCGGGGTCGGTGGGCCGCGTGCTGCGCACTAGGTCTACGGCAAACTGCGCCACGTTCTGCGGCACGTAGACCTTCTTGACGAGGCGCTGGAAGTCCAGGATGTCGTCGCCGGTGAGGACGGTATCGAGCACGGCCTGCTCCTGCGAGGTCGTCGTGAGCGCCACGGCCAGTTCGTCCTCCGCCGAGAGGTAGTCAATGACGATGTTGAACATGAAGCGGTCGAGCTGGGCTTCGGGCAGCGGGTAGGTGCCTTCGAGTTCGATGGGGTTTTGCGTGGCGAGCACGAAGAACGGCTTTTCGAGGGCGAACAGCTCGCCGCCGACGGTCACCTGGTACTCCTGCATGGCCTCCAGGAGCGCCGCCTGCGTCTTGGGCGGCGTGCGGTTGATCTCGTCGGCCAGGATGATGTTGGCGAAGATGGGGCCTTTGACGAACTGAAGCTCGCGCCGCCCCGTCGTGCGGTCCTCCTCGATCACGTCGATGCCGGTGATGTCGGCGGGCATCAGGTCCGGGGTGAACTGGATGCGCTTGTAGGAGAGGTCGAGGATTTCGCCGAGCGACTTGATCAGCAGCGTCTTGGCCAGGCCGGGCACGCCGGTGATGAGGCAGTGGCCGCCGGCGAAGAGCGCCATCAACACCTGTTCGATGACCTCCTCCTGCCCGATGATGCGGCGGCGCAACTGGCCCAGGATCTGCTCCTTGCCTTGCTGCAACTTGGCCAGCAGGGCTTCTTCCGAAGCGCCGGGCGCCTCGGGTGCTCCGTTCGTCGTTTGATCGGTCACAGCGTCTCTGGTTTGCGTGGGGCGAAAAACGTAAAGCGTAAGGGTGCTCTGCTGAGGCGTTTCTGCCGGCCCCTTTACGCTTCACGATCAGTGCGTCAGCGCGTACATGAGGAAGTTGATGCCCATCTGGAAACTGATGGTGGAGGCCTGCTCGAAGTTTTGATCGGGCCATTCCCAGCCGTCGCCGATGTCCTGGTTGTAGCACATCAGCGCCATCATGCGGCCCTCGTCGTCGAAGAGGGCGAAGTACTGGTCGTCGTACTTGCTGAAGCCGCCTCGGAAGCCGCCGCTGACGTTCGAGGGGGCTTCTACGGGATCGATGTCGTAATAGATGCTCCAAACGGCGTGGTCGGGCGGAATTTCCTGGGGTTCTCGGTCGGGGAAGACGCGGCGCATCTGCTCGACGAGGTTGTTCCATTCGCGCGGCCCCCGGAAGTCGTCGAAGAGCAGGAAGCCGCCGCGCAACAGGTATTCGCGCAGGTTTTGGGCCTCCTCGTCGGTGATGGACCAGTAGCCCGGCTCGCAGAGGTAGAGCACGGGGTATTCGAAGATGCGGTCGTCGTCGAGCGTGAGGATCAGCGGGGGGCCTTCGACGTGGATGCCGGTGGTGCGTTCGAGGGCTTCGTAGAAGTTATGCTCGGCGGTGGGATAGTCGTGCGCCCAGGTGGGCACGCGTCCGAAGCCCCGGAGGTCGCCGTCGTCGCCGCCGTACTTGACGCGCACGAAGCGGAAGCCGTAGCCGGTCTGGGCGCTGCCGGTGGCGGGGAAAGCAGCCACCAGGGCGGCCAGCACCAGCAGCCAGGCAAGCCATCGCGGAGGACGGGCGGCGCAGGGCCGGAGGCGAAAACCGCCCGCCGTCCTTCGCTCGCCGTCCTTCGACCGGAAAGTCCCGTATGAAAATGGCCGTGTAGGCATCCCTTCGCGTCGTTTATTGCGCGCCCTCGACGCACGCCAGCAGTAGTTTTTGCGCCTCCCGGTAGCCGGGGGCCAGTTCGAGCGATTGCAGCACCGCCCGCCGGGCCTGCGCCACCTCGCCGGCGTGGTAGAGGCTGCGGGCCAGTTCAAAATAGGCCTGGGCCTTATCGACCGGGCCGAGGGCGAGGATCGCCCGGCGCTGCTGCGCCGCCTGCTCGTGCCGCCCGCGCTGCGTGTAGAGCACCGCCAGGCGGTCGCGCGCCGGCAGGTCGTACGGCTCGACGTCGAGGGAGCGTTCGAGGGAGCCGATGGCCTGGTCGGCGGCGCCGGCCTGTTCATAGAGGTCGGCCAGTTCGCGGGCTTCCGCCGCGCCGTATTCCGAGATCGCCAGGAAGCGTTCGAGGATGTCGGTGAGGCCGGCCCGGTCGCCGCGCGCGCGGTAGATTTCGCCGAGGCCCTGGTAGGCGTTTCCGGGGCCGACGTAGTCCGCGTAGAGGTCGAGGGCTTCGCGGAAGCGGGTTTCCGCCGCGTCGTACGCCTGCTGGGCCAGGGCGTCGTAGCCTTGCCGGAGGCGTTGCAGCAACACGTTGTCGGAGTGGTCCGAGCGTTCCAGCAGGGGCGGTGCCTCTTCGTCGCCGAGCAGGTCGGGCAGGCCCTTGAGCACGTGGTCGAAGCGGTCACGGCGTCGGCGCAGGTCGGCGCGGAAGGCGGCGTCGAAGGCGTCCTGGCTCTGGCCGAGGACCTGCCGGAAGGCGGCCTCGGTGTCGAGGCCCTGCCGCAGCGCCGTCAGCAACCCGACGACGGCTTCGAAGCCACGCTGCTCGACGAGGAAGGCAATGATCTTCGAGGCGTGGTAGTAGCTCAGGAGGATCTGGCCGGGGAATTCGGGCCGCGTGAAGCCCCGGTCGATCTCCGCCAACGGCAGCAGCCGGCCTCGGTCGAAGGCGGTGAAGAGTTCGAGGTCCATCTCGCGGCCCCACGCCGGGCGGGCGCGCTGCTCCTCGTAGACCGACAGCCCCTCGGTAAGCCAGCGCGGCACGTGGAAGTCGGAGACGCCGATAGCCATCGTGTGGGCCAGTTCGTGCCAGAGCGTCCGCGCCCAGTTGTAGGGCGTGCCGGGGAGCGCCTGCGGCGTGTTGAGCGCCACCACGTCGCCGAAGCTCACGCCCAGCAGGCCCAGGTGCGGCACGCCCGCCACGCGCACGGCGAAGTCGTCGCGGTCGTTGTAGGCTTCAAGCAGGATTTTGCCCTGCGGCGTGTACGGGTAACGGGCGCTGAGCGCGGCGTAGCACGCCTCGGCCTCCTCCAGCATGGCACGGCCCAGCACGGCGCTCTCCGCCTGGTGGATCAGCAGCCGGAAGTGCTCGCTCTCGAGCAGGTCGAAGTCGGCGTACTCGTCGAGCAGCGTCAGCGTGTTGCCGACGAACAGGTTGAAGGGATCGGCGCGGAAGCTGCGTTCGAGGTAGCGGCGGGCCTCGGCGGCCTCCCCCCGGCGCAGCAGGCCGGTGCCCAGCGACGCCAGCGCCCGCTCGTCCTCCGGATCCGCCTCGACGGCCTTGCGGCTGAAGGCGGCGGCGTCGGGATAGCGGAAGCGCAGCGCCAGGTCCTCGGAGACCGTCACGTAGAAATCCGACGCGTGCGGGTTGACGTCCAACGCCCGCCGCTCTGCGCCGGCGAAGGCCGCCGTGTCGCCGCGCAGGTGATGCACGGCGGCCAGGTGCGCCAGCGCCTCGACCGACGCCGGGTTGACCCCCAGCGCCTTTTGCGCCATCGCCTCGGCCTCGGCGTAGAGGCCGTCGAGGACGCGCAGCCCGGCCAGCAGGTTCATCGCCGCGACGCTGTTGGGGTTCACCTCCAGCGCCTCGCGGGCCAGTTGCTCCCGCCTGCCGAAGTCGTCGAACGAACGGGCGTAGCCCACGTAGAGGTCGGCGTGGCGTGGGTTGACCTGAAGGGCGTCTTCGTAGGTCCGCTGGGCGTCGGCGTCGTTGTATTTTTCGCGGAAGAGTTCGGCCCACCAGAAGAGGACCTGCACGTCGGCGGCGTCGAGCCGGTAGGCGGTGCGGAAGGCGGCGTTGGCGTCGTGGAATTGTTCGAGGGCGGCGGCGGCGCGGCCCGCGATGCCCAGCGTGCGGGCGGTGCGGAACTGCCCCTGCTTGTAGCCCTGGTAGATGGCTGCGTAGAGGCGCGTCGCCTCCGCGCGGCGCCCCGTCTTCTGCAAGAGGTCGGCCAGTTCGAGGGCGTCGCGCCAGAAGTCGGGCTGTTGCCTGCCGGCGGCGCGGAAGGCGTCTTCAGCGTCGGCGTAGCGGCCCACTTCGACGAGCAGGCGGCCCTTCATGAACAGCAGCGCGGCGTCGTCGGGCGTCCGGGCAAGCAGGGCGTCGGCCTCGCACAGGCCCTCGGCGTATTCACCGACGGCCAGGAACGTCTCGAAGTAGCCGGCGACGGCCAGGGCGCGGGCGCTGTCGGGGGTGGCGAGGCGGTCTTTGAAGAGGCGGCGGGCCTCGGCGTAGTCGCCCGCGTTGAGGGCCTG
>JBFGTT010000385.1:0-4337 GCA_041565995.1 Rhodothermales bacterium | reverse complement strand
TGGCCGGAGGGCGCGTGCAACCCGATGCCTTCACCCACGGCACGTCGCAGCAGCGCGTGCAGTGGTTCCGCACCGGCCTGCAACAGGGCAGCCTCGAAGCCTGCGATACGTTCCGCTGAACCCCTGCGGAGCGAAGTTCTGGCTTGGTCCGGTTCGGCTCGAACGCAACAGGGGCTTTTCAGACCACGAACTGTATCACGTTGAACGCCTCGTCAGGCAACACGAACAAACGCTGCTGAGGGAGTGGGATGACTACTTTGGTGCTTGAGCAAGAACCGGAAGTAGTGCAGGTCGAGACGACCAACACGCACCTGGTCGCGCATCTGGCCGACGGTCGCATGATCTCTGTGCCGCTGGGGTGGTATCCACGCCTGGCGCACGGCACGCCGGACGAGCGAGCGGACTACGAACGCAGCGGCGGCGGCTACGGCATCCACAGGCCGGCTCTGGACGAAGATATCTCGGTCGAAAATCTGCTGGAAGGCCGCCGCTCTCAGGAAAGCGAAAAGTCGTTCAAACGATGGCTCGCCGCGCGTGAAGCGAGCAAGTCCAGGCAGTCCCGGTCAGGGGCCTGAGTTCCGGGGTCGCTGATTATGAAAGTGATCGTCCCGCTGCTCGCCCCCGGTGCCCACAAAAAAACGCCCCGCACAGCCGGGTGGCGGCGATGCGGGGCGTGGGCGTTCCGGCGCGCCGGCTCAGGCGAGGGCCATGCCGGCCTGCACCGTGGGCGCCTGCTCGGCGTGCCCGTCGAGCGACTTGAGGTAGACGTTGGGGTCGTGGTAGAGCGCGCCCTCCGGCAGCCAGTCCCACAGCCACCCCAGGTCCCGCCGTACCGGCTCGACGTAGATCTCGGGCAGTTCGCTCGTCTCGCCGTTGAGGTAGCGCACCAACGCCTTGTCCGTCTTGAGCCGCTCGCGCATGCGCAGGTGGTTGCCCAGGTACTTGTGGTTGCGCTCGGAGGTGATGCCCCGGAAGAGCTGCTCGACCCGCGTGATGGTGTGCTTGACGGCCGTGAAACGCCGGAAGAGGGCCTTCCGCGAGAACGCATAGCCGTAGACGTCGCACACGTGCCCGAAGAACTCCAGCCAGGTGTAGTTCTTGGGCCGGACGTTCATCGAGTGCAACTGGTTGAGGAAGTGGAACGGGATGTTGAGCACCCGCCCCTCGCGCTGGTAGCGCAGGTTGTCCGGCGCGTTGCGGCCGTAGGACATCAGCAGCGAGAAGAAAGGATAGACGCCGGGGGCCAGGTCCACGAACCGCTTCGTCAACTCGAACGGCTCGGCGCCTTCGTCGCCGTCGAGGCCGAGGATCAGGTTGGTCTGCATGTAGGGGATGTAGGCCCGGACCATGTTGACGTGCTCGGCCACGCGGCGCACCTTCTCCATCCCCTTCGTCGAACGCAGCTTCGACTTGTCGCCGATGTCGTACCAGCTCTCGATGCCCGGCGCGATGGCCTTGAAGCCGTTGCGGGCCAGCCGCTTGCAGTGCTCCTCGCTCAAGAGCGAAAGCGACATCTCGCCGATGAACGAGAGGCTCCCCGGCGGCACCGCCTCCTCAATGGCCCCCAGGTAGTCGTCGAACCGGATGCCGAAGTTGGGGTCGTGCCAGGCGATGACCGTGCGCGGGGGCTTGTGCTTGAGCAAAAAGCGCAGGTCTTCCTTGAGCGCCTCGAACTCCAGCGGCTGGTAGGGCACCAGCGCGTCGATGCAGAAGCTGCACGTGTACGGACACCCCAGGCTCCCGATCATCGGAAGCAGCCGCACGAACGGCGCCTTTTCGAGGACCGGCGCCATGAACTTCCACCGCTGGATGACGCCGGGCAGGCTCGAAGGCTGCTGCTTGCAGGAGACGAACTGCCCCACGGGCCGCTGCGGCGCGCAATCTTGCAGCAGGTCGCGGAGGAGGTCCTTGTCGCAGAAGCCGATGGCGTAGTCGAAGTACTTGACGGTGTCGTCGGGATACGAGCGCGCGTGCGGGCCGCCGAGGACGGTGACGGCGCCTTTCTGGCGGAAATAGTTGCTCAGGGCGTACGCCAGCATCGCGTTCTGCGAGAAGGCGTTGACGAAGACCACGTCGGCGTCGTCGGGCACGCCGCCGGAGATCAGGTCGGGGCCGTCGTAGAAAGCCATCGAGACGTCGTGGCCGAGTTCCTCGCACCAGACGGCCACCACCTGCGGCATGATGCTCTGGTTGTTGACGCGCATGTAGCGCGAATACGGCTTCCTGCTGGCCGATTTTCCGAGGATGTCGATGACGCTGATCTTGAGTTTTCGCATAGAGGAACGCTGGTTGAGGGTGGGCAATCGCGACGCGGCGAGGCCGGCACAGACCTCCTTCGCTGTATCCCTGGAACCCGGCCAATAACCGACGTAACGACGATAAAGTCAAATAGCTCCCGCTTTGGCCGGCGCTTTCGCGCGGGCGGCGGCTTAAGAACGGCGGCGGCGGTTCGATTACTAAACAGCGTCCCCTCGCCATTCATTCGCCGAGCTCTACCATGCCTGCGGGCCAGCCACCCAGCGTCCCGGAACCGGGCGATTCGATCAGTAAACTGCTCCTGGAGGAGAACCGGGACACCTTTGCGGCGGCCCGTCAGGCCATCGTCGAGCGCGTCTTGCGCGCCACCGTACAGGAGGCCATCAACGCGCTCGGCGGCCCCGAAGACATCGCCCGCAAAGCCCTCGAGCTGGTCGGCACGGACCACGAAGTCCTCCGGAAAGCCCAGGCCACGCTGACCGGGCGCCTGCTCCAGGGCGTGGCCCGCCGCACCACCGAGGCCCTGGCCGACGCCGGCCAGACCGCGCAGCAGGCCCAGGCCCACGTCGGCGACGAGCACGAAGCGCTGACGCAGGCCACCGGGGCGCTCAAAGGGCGCCTGCTGGCCGAGGTCGCCCGCCGTGCCACCGAGGCGCTGGCCGACGCCGGAAAGACCGCGCAGCAGGCCCGCGCCCACCTGGGCGAGCACACCCTCGTCGTGCAGGCCGTCGACGTGCTCCGGGAAGTACTCGTCGAGGAGATCGCCCGCCGCGCCACCGAGGCGCTGGCCGACGCCGACGAAGCGGCGCAGCAGGCCCAGGCCCGCATCGGCGCCGAACACGAGACGATCCTCGCGGCGGTGGATCAACTCAAAGCCCGGATCCTGCAAACCATCGTCAGCGGCTCGCTCGCCAGGATTCAGGATGAGGTCGGCGGCGCGGAGCTGCTCTCGTTGCTCGACGCGACGCCGCCCGCGCCGGATCCGGAAACCGCCGCCGCCGACCGGCTGCCGCCCAACGTGCAGCGCATCGAAAAGCTCGTCATCCCGGACGACGCCGAACCGGCGGGCGACGGCTACCCCGGCGCCGAGGAACCCGACGAGGACGCGCCGGAGGCCGAAGCCGCCGACGCCGAAGGCCGCCCCACGGTGCTGCTGCTGGAAGACCATCCGGACACGCGCAAGCTGCTCATGCGCCTGCTGGCGCCGCACTACGCCGTCGTCGAAAGCGCCACCGCCGACGAGGCCGTCGCGGCGGCCCGCAAGAAGGCCGATGGCGGCGAGGTCTTCGACGTGCTGCTGCTCGACATCCACCTGGGCGGCGGGCCCAACGGCTGCGACGTGCTGGGCCAGTTGCGCGCGCTGCCGGGCTTCGCGGAGGCCCCCGCCGCCGCCTGCACCGCCTACGTCTCGCCCACCGACTTCGAGCGGCTCTTCGCCGCCGGCTTCACCTCGGTGGTCGCCAAACCCATCAAGAAAAACGTCTTGCTCGACGCCCTGCAGCGCCTCATCCGGCAAAAAAACGCCGCCTGACCGGGTCGCCGCCGCCGCACCCCTTACGGCGGCTTCGGGGATTCCCCCACAGCAATATCAGGATTTTCCTTACCCTTTCCCGACGGCATCCCGGACGTTGTTTCGCTATGATGGCGACAGGATGCAGCGGCGTGAGGCTGCCGCGCACACGCACCACGAACGCGCACACCGATGGCTATCACGGAACGGGAACGGCACATCCGGCAGCGGGCCTGCCCCGGCTGCCGCAACGATCGCTACAACCACCCCGGCATCGACGACGGCGGGGCCCCCGTCACCAGCGAGAAGTGCCGCCTGCTCGGCTACGTCAAGTTCGACCGCGCGGCGCAGCGCTTCGTGTGCCCCTACTGGAGCGCGCCCGCCGCCCGACGCCCCCAGCCCGCCGCGCTGTTCTGACCCCCACACGTCCACACGCTCACACGTCCACACGCTCACACGTCCGCACGTCCATCCTTCCATACGTGATCATCCTGGCCGCGCTCGCCGTGCCGGTGGGAGCCGTACACGCCCAGGCGACGCCGCTGACGCTCGAGGCGGCCATAGCGCGGGC
>JBFGTT010000384.1:0-4342 GCA_041565995.1 Rhodothermales bacterium | reverse complement strand
GCGTAGCCCGAAGGCTTGCGTGTTATCGCGACGGTGTCCAGATAATACGCATTATCCAGCACGGTGTCCGGATAACACGCCGGAATAAAACCCCTCCGGCACCCCACGGCGCTCTTGTTCAAGGTACCGTTTCCCCCCAGAAAAACAAACCCAATCGCGTGAAGCTCCTCGCTCAGCGATGGCGTGCTCGCCGCACCAGACAGCGGAGCCGGCTCCCCGACAATAGCCTATCTCTGCCGGAGCACGGGAGCCTGGCGAGGTCGCCTTGCGGGCCTGCCTCACCCACCTGGTCGTGGCCCGCCGCCGTTGCTCCGGTCTAGCTCCCTACCAACTCCCCTCCAGCTTGCACCTTCTTAGGTAGATGCTCCGGCCTGACGCAAGGGGTAGCGGCGAGAGACGACGGACCCTACCCCCATCGTCTAGCCCCCCGCTTTAGCGCGGGCAGGCTCGGTCATCCGTCGTCTGCCGGTCCACCTCTCGACACTTGACGCGAGGCATCCGGATCTGAGCGCCCGTCGTTTCGTCCACACGGAGTCAGGCTGCCCCGGCGGCCAGGAGCAGTGCGCCCACGAGCGGGGCGTCGCCGCCGAGGGCCGCCGGCACCACGCGGAGCGGGTAGAGCAGCGTGGAGGCAACCACCTCGGCGATGCGCGCCGAGATCGTCGCCTCTTTGAGCGCGATGCTGCCGCCGAGGACGAGCACCTCCGGATCGACGATGGCGCCGAGGGCGATGGCCGTCACCGCCAGGTAGTCGGCGGCGCGGCGCACGAGCGCCCCGGCTTCGGCGTCGCCGGCGCGGGCGGCCTCGAAGACCTCCACGGCGCGGTCGGGCGAGGCGGGGCCGCCGCGGCGTTCGGCCCAGGCGCGGGCCAACCCGACCCCCGCCGACGTCAACTCCAGGCAGCCGTTGGGCGACCAGTCCTTGCCCAGGTGCGCCGGGTCCGGGATCAGCGGGCCGATTTCTCCGGCGGCGTGGTGGTGCCCGCGCAGCACCCGGCCTTCGACGATGATGCCGGCGGCCACGCCCGTGCTCACGGTCAGGAAGACCAGCGAGCGGCAGTCCCGGCCCGCGCCCTGTGCGTACTCGCCGAGCGCCGCCGCGTTGACGTCGTTCTCGACCGCCGCCGGCACGCCGAAGCGCGCGCGCAGCAGCGCTCCCAGCGGCACGTCCAGCCAGCCCGCCAGATTGACCGCGTCGAGCACTACGCCGGCCTCGGCGTCGGTGATGCCGGGGGCCGCGCAGCCGACGGCCGCCAGGTCCTCCCGCGCGTAGCCGGCCCGGCGCAGGCATCGATCCAGCAAACCCGCGACGACGTCGAGCACCGGCTCGACGCCGCCCGCCGCCGGCGTCCTGGCCGCCGTCCGTGCCAGCATCCGCCCGGCCTTCTCCACCGGGGCGAGTGCGCAGCGCACGTTGGTGCCGCCGATGTCGATGCCGGCGACGAGTTTAGAAGGGGCAGGGGGGCGTGCCATCCGGAAAGTCCGACGTTACTTGATCGGCGAGAAGTCCGTCGGCGTCATGAAGACCGATTCGACGTGGAGCACCAGCGGCCCGTCTACGCGCGATGCTTCGGAGGCGGCCTGCCAGTCGGGATCGGCGGCAAAGGCGTCCCAGGCGCGTTGGGCCGCCTCGCGGCTCGGGTAGGCCAGGACGTAGTGGAGCGTAGTGCCGGCGCCCTGCTCCGGCGACGTCGGGAGCCAGTAGCCCACGTTGGTCATGCCGTGCCGCTCGAACAACGCCACGGTGTGGTTGCGGAAGCGGGTCAGCAGCGCGTCGAGGCGGCCCGGCGCGGCGGTGTAGGTGCGCAGTTCGAAGGTGCGCACCGCCTCGGTAAAGGTGGGACCGGGCGCGGGCGAGAAGTCCGCCGGCGTCATCAGGATCGATTGTACGTCGGTCACCAGCGCGCCGCCGGCCTGGCTCGCCGCGTGGACGGTCTGCCAGTCGGGGTCGGCGCGGAAGGCGTCCCAGGTGGGGTCGCGCGCCTCGCAATCGGGGTAGGCGACGACGTAAAAGAGCCGGTTCTCTGGGTTGTCCAGCGGGAGCCAGTAGCCCACGTTGGTCATGCCGTGGCGCTCGAAGAGGCGCGTGGTGTGGCGTCGGAAGCGCTCCAGGAGGGCGTCGAGCTTGCCGGGGGCGGCGGTGTAGACGCGCAGTTCGTAGCAGCGTGCCTCGGCGGTGCTCGGACCGGCCCACGCCGGAGCGGCCACGCCGGCCATCAGGACGCCGAGGCAGAGCCGGAAAAAGAGCCGTTTCATGTTTTTCACCATGCGATTTCAGCGAACAGCGAACAGGGTTCAGCGATCAGCTTTCAGCGAAAGCATCATTGAGCTGACCGCTGGCGGCTGACCGCTGACAGCTACTTGCAACTCCTGCGTCACGAGGCTATTTTGAAAGCTCCCACCAGGGTCGCCGGCGGGTGGCTCCCACGCGCGTAAGATACGCAGCAAGACATCGTGAAGCGCCCGTCCCGACCACAGGTTCTTCTGCCGGCCACCACCCTGCTGCGCGTCCTGGCACGCCTGCAACACGGGGCATCCCCTCAGGATAGCCACCAGGCCCGACCTGCAACGCGGGCGCAGTTCATACGCGGTTCATCCACCCCCGGAGGAGTAGCATGATCAAGAAGAACGTATTCGTCGCGCGGCAGCCGGAGCAGTACGATGCCATCGTGGTCGGCTCCGGCATCTCGGGCGGCTACGCGGCGAAGGAATTGACCGAGAAAGGACTCAAGACGCTGGTGCTCGAACGCGGCCGCCCCCTCGAACACGGCGCGGATTACATCACCGAACACAAGAAACCCTGGAAGTTCGAGCACCGGGGCCGAGGCGACCCGCAACGCTACGCGCAGGATTTCAACGTCCAACGCCGGACGTCTAGCTTCGGCGAGACCAACGAGCACTTCTTCCTCAAAGACTCCGAGAGTCCCTACGTCGAAGTCAAGCCCTTCACGTGGATCCGGGGCGGGCGCGTCGGCGGGCGGTCGCTCCTCTGGGGCCGTCAGTGCTATCGCTGGAGCGAGATGGACTTTGCCGCCAACGCCAGCGAGGGCGTCGAGGTGGACTGGCCCCTCCGCTACGCCGACGTCGCGCCGTGGTACGACTACGTCGAGTCGTTCGTGGGCATCAGCGGGCAGGCCGAAGGCGTCGAGAACTGCCCCGACGGCAAGTTTCTCCCCCCGATGCCGCTCAACAAGGTCGAGCAGGTCGTCAAGGAAGGCATCGAGCAGCATTTTCCCGAACGCGTGATGACCATCGGGCGGGTGGCGGTGCTGACCGTGCCGCACAACGGACGCGCCGCCTGCCACTACTGCGGCCCCTGCCATCGCGGCTGTTCGGTGGGCGCCTACTTCAGCAGCCAGAGCGCCACGCTACCCGCCGCGCGCGTCACCGGCAACCTGACCCTCCGCGCCAACAGCATCGTCCACAGCCTCCTCTTCGACGAAGAGCAGGGCCGCGTCACCGGCGTGCGCGTCGTCGACGCCGAGACGAAGGAGACGATGGAGTTCTACGGAAAGCTCGTCTTCCTGTGCGCCTCCGCGCTCGCCTCCGCCCACATCCTGCTCAACACGAAGACGCCCCGCTTCCCCGACGGCCTGGCCAATTCGAGCGGCACGCTGGGCCACTACCTGATGGATCACCACTTCCAGGTCGGCGCCATCGGCGAGATGCCGGGCTACGAGGATTTCTACTACGTCGGCAACCGGCCCAACGGCATCTACATCCCCCGCTTCCGCAACGTCAGCCCGCAGACGAAGCGCTCGGACTTCCTCCGGGGCTACGGCTTCCAGGGCGGCGCCAGCCGGCCCAGCTGGGGACGGCCCCTGCGCGGCTTCGGCGCCGACTTCAAGCACGCCCTGCGCCAGCCCGGCCCCTGGGAGATGAACCTGCTGGCTTTCGGCGAGACGCTGCCCCGCTACGAGAACTACGTGGACCTCGACCCCGAAAAGACCGACCCCTACGGCATCCCCCTGCTGCGCATCAACTGCGACTGGAGCGAGAACGAACTGGCGATGCGCAAGGACATGGCCGCCACCGCCGCCGAGATGCTCGAAGCCGCCGGCGCCAAGAACATCCGCGTCTACGACAACCACCGCGAGGGCGGCCTGGGCGCCGAGCCGGGCCTGGGCATCCACGAGATGGGCACCGCCCGCATGGGCCGCGACCCGAAAACCTCGGTGCTCAACGCCTACAACCAGGCCCACGACGTGCCCAACCTGTTCGTCACCGACGGCGCCTGCATGACCTCCTCGGCCTGCCAGAACCCGTCGATCACCTACATGGCCCTCACCGCCCGCGCCTGCGACTACGCCGTGGGCGAGCTGAAGAAGTTGAACCTGTGAGG
>JBFGTT010000383.1:0-4351 GCA_041565995.1 Rhodothermales bacterium | reverse complement strand
CGGTACCCCGAAGGGTACTCTGGTTTTCGAGACCAGCGCCTTCAACCACTCGGCCACCCCTCCCGACTTGTCGCAGCGCGCAAAGATACGGACGTAGTACGCGCGGCGGCAACGCTTGTTTTCCAAGATGCGGCGAAAGTCCCGGCGGCCCGGCGAGCGTCCTCAGGGCGTCACTTCGAGGCGCAGGATGGCCACCAGCGCGTCGCCGAGGGCCGGGTCGGTGTCCGGGTTGAGGACGACCTGAAGGTCCGCCTGCACGGCCAGCCAGGAAGTAAGCGGGGCGTGGTAGGTCAGTTCGAGGTTGACCTCTGCGCGTTCTACCGAACGCCCTTCGGCGCGCAGGGCGGCCTGGTACGGACCGCCGTTGAAGGCCGAGGCCACGGCCAGGCCCAGCCGGTCCTCGGCGCGCCCGGCCAGCGGGCCGACGTAGACCGCCCCTGCGCCGGTGTAGGCGCCGAACCGGTTGACGCGGCGGTTGGCGACGCCGGCGCGCGCGAAGAGCCACAGCCCCTGCGCCGGGTCGGCGGCCTCGCGCCAGAGGTGCCCTTCGGCCAGGGCGTAGACGCCGCCGTTGTCGGTGTGTTGCGTGGGCACACCCTGGCCGTCTACCGCCGCCAGGTCGTCGAAGCGGGCCGTGTAGCGCCAGGCCCCGAGGGCGACTTTGACGCGGTAGACGGCGTCTTCGAGGCGGCTGATGCGGCGGTAGCGGGCGCGTCGGCGCCGGGCGGAGAAGGGCGTCTCCGGCTCGTCTTCCATGCCCAGCAACAGGGCGGCTTCGGCGGCCAGCAGCAGGCCGTCGTCGCGGTCGAAGAGGACGTGGGTGCCCGCCGGGCGGTCGGGATGGCCCGGCACACCGTCGAGCGCTACGGCCTGCACGTAGAAAGCGTGGTGAGGCAGCAGCCGGGCGCGCAGCCCCACGGACGTCGTCGGGAAGATGGAGGGGCCGTTCTGACCGCTCTGCGAAAAGTCGGGGCCGATGCCGTGCGAGCTGTTGAGAAAGAGCGAGGCGCTACTGATGACGTCGAACTCGGAGTTGAGGTCGTAGAGGCCCGCCAGCACCGAGACGCGTCCTTCGAAGAGAATCTGCTGGATCCAGGCTTCGTAGAGCTTCCAGGCGTTGGGCGCCTCGATGTTGCTGACGGTCTGGGCGTCGCCGACGAGGCGGGTGAGGTTGCCGCCCTGGTTGCCCAGCCCGTAGAGGAACAGCGTCGTGTGAGGCCAGCCCAGCACGTCGCGCGCCGTCAGCGTCACGTCCACGTTGTCGAAGTAGACGGCGCGCTGCCGCAGCCCGCCGGACAGGTTGCCGGCCAGGTCGCCGAGGTAGGCCACTTCGAGGCGCAGGTCCGAGTCGCTGGGCTGTGCGCCCGCGCTCAAGCTCGCTGTGATCGCGATCAGCAAGGACAGCAAGAGCGGGCGTAGCGGCATACGCGGGGGAGGTCTCCGGACTAGAGCGGGCGCGGCACGGTGGCGTGCGCGGCGGCGGCCAGTTCAGCCAGGTAGGCGGCGTCGGGGCGCTGTTCGAGGGCGGTGCCGACGACGACCAGGCCGGCGCCGGCGCGCACCTTGCGGGCCACCTCGTCGGGCGTGCGCAGCCCGCCGCCGACGACCAGCGGCACGGTGCACACCTCGCAGATGGCCGCGATCATCTCTTCGGGCACGGTCCGGTCGGCGCCGGAGCCGCCGTCGGCGTAGAGCAGCCGCATGCCCATCATCTCGGCGGCCAGGGCGGTGGCGGCGGCTACGTCGGGCTTGTGACGCGGCAGCGGCAGTGTGTGGCTGATGTACTGCGCCGTCGTGGCCCGGCCCGACTCAACGAGCATGTAGCCCGTCGCGATGGGTTCGATGCCCAGGCGTCGGATGACGGGGGCGGCGTGCACGTGCTGGCCGAAGAGATACTCCGGGTTGCGCCCGCTGACCACCGAGAGGTAGAGCACGGCGTCGAGTTCGGCGGAGAGCTGGCTGACAGAGCCGGGGAAGCCGATCAGGGGCAGGTGGGTGACGGCGCGCAGCCGCCGCAGGTACGTGCCGAAAGCCGGGGCGTGCAGCAGGCTGCCGCCGACGAAGAGCGCATCGACGCCGGCGTCGTGGCAGCGACGGGCCAGGGCAGGCAACGCCGCCTCGGGCAACCGGTCCGGGTCGATGAGCACGATGAACGCGGCGCCCCGCGCGTGCCGTACGTCGAGCAGGTGTTGGTAGACGGAAGCCACGCGCGTATCGGTTAACGGGCTAAAACGTGGGGCGTGTTCAGGCGTGACAGCGTTACGGCGTTGAGGGGTTACCGTGTTATCGTTCTGAGCCGTCAACGCAACCACTCGAACCCGCAAGCACTTTTCTGCGCCGGTTCAAACTAGCCCACCCCGGCCTCTTCCGCAAGCCGATCCCCGGTTCAGCTACTCAGCCGAGCACGTCTTGCAGCACGCCTGCCGCCGCGCCGAGCGCCTCGTCGAGCTTTTCGGGCTGTTTGCCGCCCGCCGTCGCCAGTTCGGGCCGCCCGCCGCCGCCGCCGCCGACGCGCCGGGCCAGCTGCCCGACGAGCGCCCCGGCCTCGAGGCCGCGATCCTGTACCAGGTCGTCCGAGACGGTCGTGACCAGGTAGACCTTCTCGCCTGCCGGATCGACCGCGCCGAGCACGCTCACGGCGCCGGCGCCCAGCCGCTCGCGCAGCGTCTGGCCCAGCGTACGGAGCGCGTCCATCTCGGCGGGCGCCACGCGGCCCGTCACCAGGCGCGCCGGCCCCACCTGCCGCGCCTGCCCGATGAAGGCGTCGAGCTGGCCTTCGAGCTGCTGCTGGCGGAGCCGTTCGAGTTCTTTTTCGAGGTGCCTGCGCTCTTCGAGCAACGCGGCGACTTCTTCGTGCACCGGGCGGCCCAGGGTGCGGAACTGCCCGCGCGCCTGCACCAGTTCGTCCATCTCCCGGTCGATGTAGGCGAGCGCGTCGAAGCCGGTGACGGCCTCCACGCGCCGGACGCCGGCGGCCACCGAGCCTTCCGAGAGAAACCGGAACAGCCCGATCTCGCCGGTAGCCTCGACGTGCGTGCCGCCGCAGAGTTCGACGGAATAGGACGGGTCGAAGGTGATCACGCGTACGGCGTCGCCGTACTTCTCGCCGAAGAGGGCCATGGCGCCGCGCGCGAGGGCTTCCTCGACGGGCACGTCGCGCTCTTCCTGCTTTTCGACGTTGCGCTGGATGACCTCGTTGACGCGCTGCTCGATGGCGTGGAGTTCGTCGGGCGTGACGCGTTCGAAGTGGCTGAAGTCGAAGCGCAGGTGATCCGGCGCTACAAGCGAGCCTTTTTGCTGGACGTGCTTGCCGAGGGCCTCGCGCAGCGCCGCGTGGAGCAGGTGCGTGGCCGTGTGATGCTTTTTGATGCGCTGCCTGCGCCCGGCGTCGACGACGGCGCGCACCGGCGCGTCGAGCGCTTCGGGCAGGCGTTCGACGACGTGCACGATGCGCCCCTGCTGCTTCTGCGTGTCGAGCACCGGGATGGCCTCGTCGCCGACGTGCAAAAGGCCCACGTCGCCCACCTGCCCGCCGCTCTCGGCGTAGAAGGGCGTGTGGTCGAGGAGGATCCCGTAGCGCTGCGCGCCGTTCTGGAAGGCCACCGTATCGGTGATGCGCGCCTCCTCGACTTCGGTCTGTGCGTAGCCGACGAAGACGGAATCCTCGCCGCCGTGCCCCGTCTGCACGTCTGCGGATGCGACGGCGCTCGACGCCGCGCCGAACGACGCCGCGCCGCGCGCCCGCTCCCGTTGTTCTTCCATCAGCGCGTCGTAGCGCGCCAGGTCCACGTCGAGGCCCTCCTCGCGCGCCATGAGCTGCGTCAGGTCGGAGGGGAAGCCGTAGGTATCGTGCAACAGGAAGGCCACCTCGCCGGGCACCTGCCGCCGTGCCGCCGCATCGGAAAAAGCTGTCAGCATCTCGGCGCGCTCGTCGGTATCCACGTAGGCTTTCTCCAACAGGTCGAGCGCCTGGGCGTCCCGCGAGAGGTCGGCCAGCACCTTGTTCACCGCGTCGTTGGCGGGCTGCTCGGCCAGCGCGGCGATCCGCTTGACGTAGGGCGTGATACGCTCGAAGAAGCCCACGCCGGTGTCGAGCCGCCGCAGGAAGCTCTTCTCCTCAGCCTCTATGGCGTGTTCGAGGAACGCCTGCCGCCGGACCAGTTCGGGAAACGTCCCGCACATCTTCTGCCGCAACGGCTCGACGAGGCGGTAGAGAAACGCCTCGGTGAAGCCGAGCGTCTGGTAGCCGTAGCGGACGGCGCGGCGCAGGATGCGGCGGATGACGTAGTTGCGCCCGACGTTGCCCGGCAGCACGCCGTCGGCGATGGCGAAGGCGCAGGTGCGCACGTGG
>JBFGTT010000382.1:0-4355 GCA_041565995.1 Rhodothermales bacterium | reverse complement strand
GGGGCGTACTATCAAACCACGTTTCACGCCCTACCTCCTGGTCCTTTCTCCAGACCCATGATCCAGGTCAAGTTCAGTCTCGCTAAGGAGCATATCCAGTTCCTTGATCAATACAAACACTACGGTTTCAAGGACAAAAGTACCCTCGTTCGCGCCGCCTTGAGCCGGCTCAAGCAAGAGTTTGAACGGCAACAGGTAGAAGAAAGCGCCGAACTCTATGCCCAACTCTACCAGGACGACGACGAACTCCAACAGCTTACGGAAGCAGCGTTGGAGGACTGGCCCGAATGACGCCCCTCAGACGCGGGATGGTCGTTGAGGTGAACCTGGATCCGACGCGGGGTTCTGATATCCGTTCTGGGAAATGCTTGTGCAAAAGCCGTGTCATCCCGACGACTGCAGGGAGGTGGGATCCCCAGCGATTCCATGTAAGCCTGGTTTTACCGACGGGGATCCCTCACGTTCGTTCGGGATGACACGTGGGCAAGCTTGCACATCTTTTTCAGAGAGTTGATATGAGACCGGGAAGACCAGGCCTTGCGTAATTGTGACCACGGATGTCTATAACGCGCGTGTGCCGGTCATCCAGGTTGTGCCGATAACGGCCTGGAGCGAGAAGAAGGGGCGTATTGTGACGAATGTAACGCTAACGCCGAGTCCGGCCAATGGACTGTCGAAGAAGTCGGTGGCGGATTGTTTACAAACGCGGCCGATTGATCGTCGATATCGCGTATTGCGGGTACGGGGTTTCTTGGCAGCGGCTTCGATGACCGAGATCGACAGGGCACTCAAAATCGTCTTCGATCTAACGTAGACGCTCGCCACCGCGCTGGGGGCCGCCGTCGAGGGCAGCGCCGCCGAGGGCTACCGGCTCGCGCCTGCCGGGCGAGAATAGCCACCGCGCCCGGTTCCATCCCCAGACCCGAAAGGTTTCTCCAACCCGTCGGGTCTTTTTTTGTGGCCGGAGGGCAGGTCCTGCGGGGCCTGCCTTTTTCTTATTTTGCTATTCCGGGTAGCCTTCGACAACCTGGACGCAGCGCGCGCGTTGAAACCAGGCTTTTTGGATGCACCTTACAAGCACAGGGCAGGCAGAGGGCCTCGTCGTGCGGATCTGGCTCGTCGTCATAGCATGTCTGGCCGGGTTGGCCGCGCCGCCGCGTCCGGCGCAGGCGCAGTCGATCCGGCTGGACGTGCAGGGGCCGCTCAAAGACGCCCTGGTGCAGTTCGGGGAGCAAGAGAACGTCGATGTGGTCTTTGCCGAGCGCCAGGTGGACGGTTACGTCGTCGCCTGCCGGTACGCGGGCGAGCACCTGGAGGAGGCGCTGGCCTGCCTGCTGCGCGGCACCGGCCTGCGCGCCGAGCGGGTGCGCCGCCGCCAGTACGTGCTGGCCGCCGTGCCGGAGGCCCCCGGCGGCAGCCCGGCCCCCGCTACGCCTGTCCTCCGGGGCCTGCTGCGCGGTTTTGTGGCCGACGCCGAGAGCGGCGAGGTCTTGCCCGGCGCCCACGTCTACCTGCCGGATCTGCAACTGGGCACGATCACCAACGAGGCCGGCTACTACGCGCTGCCGTCGCTGCCGCGCCAGGGGTACCGCGTACGCATCTCGTACCTGGGCTACGCCGCGCAGGACACCCTGCTGGCCGCCGGCAGCGGCACCGCCGACATCCGCCTGCATCCGGCGCCGCTGCTCACCGGCGAGGTGGTGGTCGAAGGGACGCGAAGCGACGCCTCCGTCGAACCCGGCGTGGTGAACGTCCCGGTGCGCCAGCTCGAAAAGTTGCCTTCGTTCCCCGGCGAGCCGGACCTGTTCCAGGCCCTGCAATGGCTGCCGGGCGTGCGTCGCGCCGGCGAGGTCAACGGCGGGCTGGTGGTGCGCGGCGGCGAGCCGGACCAGAACCTCTACCTGCTCGACGGCGCGCCGGTCTACCATCCCTGGCACGCCTTCAGCCTCATCTCGACGTTCCAGACGGAGACCTTCAAAGACATCCGGCTCTACCAGGGATCCTTCCCCGCCGAGTACGGCGGACGCCTCTCGGCCGTGCTCGACGCCGAGATGAAAGACGGCAGCCGCGCCGGGCCGAAGACGGTGGCCGCCCTGGGCGTGCTCAGCGGGCGCGTCATCCTCGAAAGCCCCGTCAACGACCACGTCTCGTTCATGGTCTCGGGCCGGCGTTCCTACCTCGACAAGATCATCGGGCGGGATCATCCCGTCGAGGAAAACGGCATCCGCGACACCCTCCGCACGGGCTACTATTTCTATGACCTGAGCGCCAAGGTGACGGCGCGCTCGGGCTATCGCCACCGCTTCTCGCTCAGCTATTACGAAGGCCGCGACGTGCTCGACGTGCGTCTGCCCTTCGACCTCTCGCTCGACTTTTCCTCCTGGCTCAAGCCCGCCGAGCTTTTCTTCGAGATCGACCAGCACTGGGGCAACCGCCTCGTCAGCGCCCGCTATCAATACCTTTACTCCCGCCGCTTCTTCGTGACGGCCACGGCCTACCGGTCCAGCTACGCCGCGCGCGAGGCCACCCTCATCCGGCCTACCGCCGCCTCGCTGGTGGCCTCGGACTACCGCGTGCGCCTGCGCGACCTGGGCCTCAAGGTGGACGTCGATTACTACCCCTCGCTCTCGCACCAGGTGCGGGCCGGCCTTCAGGTGGTGCAGCGGGGCTTCCGCAGCCGCCTCGACGCCCTCGTGCAGCGCTCGCCCGGCACCGTCGACGTGCAGGATCAGCGCAGCCGTCTCGAAGCTTCCGAATGGGTGGCCTACGTGCAGGACTCGTGGCAGCCGGCGGCGCGCTGGCAGATCCAGCCGGGCCTGCGGGCGAGCTTCTTCAGCGGCGGCTCCTACGTACGGCTCAGCCCGCGCCTGGGCCTGCGCTACGCCGTCGATCCGCAACGGCTGGTGCTGCGCGGCGGCGCCGGCCTGCAAATGCAGTACCTGCACCGCCTGCGCGACCGCTTCTCGCTGCTCTACGACCTGGTCTCGAGCCGGTGGATCCCGGCCAGCGAGGCGGTGCCGCCGTCGTCGAGCTTCCAGGTGACCGCCGGGGCCGAGAGCTACCCGCTGCCCTGGCTGACGCTGGCCCTCGACGGTTACTGGCGGGCCTCCGAGCGCGTGCTGCTACCCCGCGACCTGTTCCAGGCCAAAGACGGCCTCGAAGGTCCCGGCATCGAGGTGAGCACGTTGCTGGGGCAGTACACGTCGGGCCGCGCGCGCGCCTACGGCCTCGAAGTCTCGGCGCGCATCGAACGCGGCCTCTGGCAGGTCTGGCTCAGCTACGCCGGCGGACGCTCGCTCAACAAGGCGCCGGACCTCGGCGAGACGAGCTTCCGGCCCGCCCGCTACGACGTGCCGCGCGCCTTCCGGGGGGCCGCCAGCCGCAACGGTCGGCGCTGGTCGGTGGCCCTGGCTACCGAATGGCGCAGCGGGTTCCCGTTCACGGTGCCGCTGGGGCGCTACGCCCTCGGCGACCCCCTCGACGAGGAGCCCTCGCGCTACCTGCACCGCCCGCACATCAACAACGGGCGGCTGCCGTCCTACCTGCGCTTCGACTTCGTCGTCGGCCATCGCTTCCGGCTCGTCGGGGCGCGCTTTCAGGCCCAGTTGCACCTCTACAACGTCACCAGCCGGCGCAACGTCATCGACCGGGTCTACGAGCCTGGGCAGGAAGGTCCGGTGGAGGTGCGCAACCGGCGCAGCCTGCCGCTGCTGCCGCTGTTCGAGTTGCAGATGGAACTCTAGGAAAAACGAAAGGACGAGCGGACGTATGGACGTTTGGACGAGAAAGGAAAAATCGTCCATACGTCCATACCGCCATACGTCCATGCGGTGTATGAGCAAGGCGTTACGATACTGGCTCTGCTGGGGGGCGCTGGCCGCCGGGCTGCTGCTGTGGTCGCGGTGCGACACCCTGGCGCCCGAGCAGGAGGGATTGCTCGTCGTCGAAGCCTTCTTCGACGCCGGGCGCCCGCTGCCGGTCATCCGCCTCTGGCGCACGCTCCCGCTCGACCAACCCTATCCCTTCGACGCCGCCACCGCCGTGGCCGACGCCGAGGTGACGCTCAGGCTCGACGGCGAGCGCATCGCCTACCGGCCCGTGGCCGGGCAGCCGGGGCGCTACCTGCCCGAGGCCGCGCCGACGCGGCCCGTGCCGCCGAGGACGCGCCTGGTCGTCGAAGCCCTCTGGCAGGGGCAGCGCGCCCTCGCCGAGAGCCTCGTGCCCCCCGCCGTCACGCTCGACAGCATCCGCGTGGAGGTGCCCGACGATCCCGTCGACGGCATCATCCTCGACTCGCTCTTCATCGATCCCGTCAAGCTCGACTCGCTCCAGCTCGACTCGCTGCGCACCGGCGC
>JBFGTT010000381.1:0-4368 GCA_041565995.1 Rhodothermales bacterium | reverse complement strand
GCGCCGAGGACCACCTCGAACACGTCCGGCCCGGCCAGCAGCAGCGCCAGGGTGGGGAAGAGGCCCAGCATCACCAGGCGCCGGTGCACCGTCAGCGTCACCTCCGGCAGGCGCTCGTCGCGGTGGGCTTCGGCGGCGTGCACGAAGAAGACCTGCGCCACCGCCCCGCCGACCAGGCTCAGCGGAATCGCCAGCACGGCGAAGGCCCGCCCGAACAGCCCGACGACGGCGGCGTCGAAGTAGAGCGGCAGCAGCAGCACCGGCAGGCGGGTCACCACCGTGGCCAGCAGCGTCGAGGGCGTCGAGAAGAGCGGGAACCGCCGGTAGCGCCGCGCCGCCCGCCGGATCCGTCCCCAGCCGAAGGCGCCGAAGAGCACCCGCGCGCTCTGCCGCAGCACGAACCGCGCCAGCACCATCAGCGCCGTGACCTGCCCGGCCACGAAGCCCCCGATGAGGCCGCCCGCGCCCGCGCCGATGGGCGGCAACCCCGCTCCGACCCGCGTGCCCACCATCACCAGCGTACTGCCCACCTGCCCGGCGGTGACGTTGCGGAAGCGCCGGGCGCGGATCAGCCATATCTCGGCCACCTTGGCCGTCCGCATCGCCAGCAGCGCCGGCGGCATCAGCAGCAGCCACGGCGCCAGTGCCGGCAGGCCCGTCCACGCTGCAATCGCGTCGCGCCAGATCAACGACAGGCTCAGCAGCCCGACGAAGCCGCCCAGCACGAGCAGTGCCAGCCAGAAGACGCCTCCGGCCTCTTCGTCGTCTTCGGGCAGCATCAGCGCGTCTTCGTAGCGGAGCGAGGAGAAGGAGCTGAGCACCAGCAGGGCGGCCACGAAGTAGTCGGCCAGGCCGAAGTCTTCGGGCAGGTAGAGGCGCGTCAGGACGGGCTGTGCGAGGTAGGAGAGCGCCAGCACCAGCGTCGTGCCCGAGAGCAACGTCAGCACCGGGCCGCGAAAGCCCTCCGGCGAGAAGAGCCGGTTGAGCCGGTGGCGCAGTCGATCCGTCATGCTCCGGGCCGGTTGTCGGGGGCGAGGCGGTAGACGATCCACTCTTCCGAGGCAAAGACCTGCTCGAAGGCCGGATGCGGCGGCGCCAGGGGCCTCCGGCGCACCACGTAATCGAAGCCGTAGCGCCCGGCCAGGCCGAGCAGGGCGGGGGCCGATTGCCGGAAGAAGGCGGCGTCGAGGCTGTCTTGCAAGGCCGGGCCGCCCCGGTCGGGCAGGGCGATGGGTGCCAGCGCCGTCAGGCGGGCGAACCACGCCTGGGCGTCGCGCGCGCGGAACGGGAAGGCTTTGAAATCGACGACGACGGCGCGCTCGGCGCGGCTCCGAAAGCCGGACCACGAGGGCGGCACCGCGAAGACGGCGTCGCGCGGCGCCTGCGTGCGCGCCCAGGCTTCGACCTGCGCCACAGGCGTGCCGGCATGGGCCAGCGGACGCGCCCGGTTCCGCAAGAAGCCGACGTCCAGCGCGATGCCGCCGAGCACGGCCAGCCACGCCGCCAGCGTCAGCGCCAGACCCAGGCGGCGGGCCGCCAGCAGCCGGTCGGCTCCGCGCGCGATGCGGGCCGGCAGGTACGCCAAGGCGGCGCCGCAGAGCGCGATCACCAGCAGCAGCTTCGCCAGCACCGTCATCTTGAAAAGCTGCAACTGCGCCACGAACAGCGACGGCCGCACTTCCGTGAAGACGAAGGCGACCAGGCAGCACACCGCGATCAGCGCGAAGACGGGCGCCAGGACGTCCGTGTGCTGCAAACGACCCCTGCGATGGAGCAGGGCCAGGCCGATGCCGCCCAGCGCCGCCAGCAGCCCGAACCGGACCAGCGACCGCGCCGGGAACGCGTAGAACAGGTAATGGTGCGGGTTGCGAAACTGCGCCATGACGTAGAACAGCGACGGCGTCCCCGCCGCCTCGGCGGGCGCTGCGCCGGTAAGCTGCCCGTAGGCGAGCGGCCCCAGGGCGGGCAGCGCGCTCAGCAGAAACGACGCGCTGAAGATAAGCAACGGGCGGACGTGTGCGCCGCCGCCGCGCGCCAGCCGGAACAGCAGCACCAGCCCCAGCAGCCCCGCCAGGTGCAGCCCCACGAGCGCCTGCATCCAGGTTGCCAGCCCCAGCAGCACGCCCGCCCACGGCATCCGCCGGCGCAGGAAGAGCACCAGGCCCCAGAGGCCCAGCGCCCAGGCGGCCATGCTTGGCACCAGCATGCCGTGCGCCAGGTCGTTGCCGCCCAGCGTCCATTGCGGCGTCAGCACCAGCGCTCCGACGACGGCGGCCGCCGCTCCCCGGTGGTCCGTCAGCAGGCGGCCCAGCGCGTAGACGGCGGCGGCCAGCGCCAGCCAGCACGCCACGTAGAGCAGCAGCACGGCCAGCCAGACGGGCACGAAGACCGCCAGGCTCTGGAGCACCGTCACAAAATACGAGCGCACGCCAAAGCCGGCAGCCTGCGTCATCACGAACCAGTCCTGTGCCAGCAACTCCGGGTGGAGCCGGTGGAGCAGGTAGGGAAGGACCTCGTCCTGGTCGCTGACGCCGTAGTCGTAGCCGAAGCGCAAGAAGAAGAGCAGCAGCGCGGCGGGGAACACCCACAGCGGTGCGCGTCGGACGGCGGCCAGGGGCGATATCTCGGGGGCGTCCTCCGGGTGCATGGCCTCACGATCCCTTCAGCCGGTAGAACAGGCGCAGGGCCGGGCGGGTGGTCTTCTCCAGGTAAAAATACGGCGTCAAAGCCGGCCCGAAGTGACGCTTGAACTCGGCGATGGAGGGCGTGTTGGCGCCCACGAAGTCGAAGCCTTCGAGGCCGTCGGCGCGGAGGCGGGGCAGCAGGTGCCCCAGCAGCACCGTCATGGCCGGGCCGGGCACGCTGCCGGCGATCCAGTAGTGCGCCGTGCGTCCGTCGTGCAGCACCGCCAGGCCCGCTTCGGGCGCGTCGCTGTCGTGCGGGGTGGCCGTGAAGAGGCGGACCATGCCCTCGGTGCGCAGCGCGTCGATGAGGCCGCCCAGGCGGGACGGGTCGGCGGGTGGGCGCCGCCCGTGGCGCGCGTAGCCTTCGGCACAGAGCCGCACGATGGCCGGGACCGCCGCCGGATCCTCTTCGACGCGGTAGCCGGCGTCGTGCTTGAGGAAGTGACGCCGGGTGCCGGCGGACCATCGCCCCAGCAGTTCGTCGGCGTCGAGCAGCGAGAGGCGATAGGTGTAGAAGGGCGTCGCGCGCCAGCCGCGCCACCGGGCGGGGCGCACGTCGGGTGTGGCGGGGCAGAAGAAGCGGAGCACGTCGAAGCGGGCCTCCAGCGCCGCCAGCAGCGCCTCGAAGGCAGAGCGCCGGGCGTGCACGTCGGCTTCGGAGGGCGCCTGCCGCAGCACCAGCGGCGTGTACTGCGTGAACTGCGGAACGGTCACCACGCGGTACGGCCCGCGCCGGCGCCAGCAGACCAGCGCCCCCGCTTCGTCCCGGCCCTCCCGCCCGGCCAGGTGCATCTCGCACCGCAGGCCGAAGGCCCGCGCGGCGGCCTTCACGTAAGGCAGCGACGAAAAAGAAGAGCGCTGCGGAGATCCTTCCCACAGCGCTCGCCACCGCACACGGGCCGCCTCGTCGTCGAGGGCGTGAAGGCTCAGGTTCCAGTCCACATGTTAACTTATTGCTCGTGAGAAAAAATTAGAGGATGTACTGGCTCAGGTCTCGGTTTTGCACGATGGCGTGCAGCGTGTCGTGGACCTTCGCCTCGTCGATCTCGACGTGGGCTACGTCCGTCTCTTCGGGCACGTCGAAGAGGATGTCTTCGAGCAGCGTCGTCATGATGGTGTGCAGGCGCCGCGCGCCGATGTTTTCGACCTCGCTGTTGACCTGCGCCGCCGTGCGGGCAATCTCCCGGACGGCGCCCTCGGTGAACGAAAGCTCGATGCGCTCGGAGCGCATCAGCGCCTGGTATTGCTTGAGCAACGCGTTCTTGGGCTGCGTCAAGATCTTGAAAAAGTCGTCCTCGTTGAGGCTCTTGAGTTCGACGCGGATGGGGAAGCGGCCCTGCATTTCGGGGATCAGGTCGCTCGGCTTGGAGACGTGGAAAGCCCCGCTGGCGATGAAGAGGATGTGGTCGGTCTTGACCATGCCGTACTTCGTCGTCACGTTGGAGCCTTCGACGATGGGCAGCAGGTCGCGCTGGACGCCCTCGCGCGAGACGTCGGGGCCGCCGCTGCGCCCGCTGCCGGAGCGCGTGGCCACCTTGTCGATCTCGTCGATGAAGACGATGCCGGATTGCTGCACCCGTTCGAGCGCCTCCTGCGTGACGCGGTCCATGTCGATGAGCTTGTGCGCCTCCTCCTTCGTCAGCAGGTCGAGGGCTTCCGGAAGCCGGACGCGGCGTTTCTTGCT
>JBFGTT010000380.1:0-4370 GCA_041565995.1 Rhodothermales bacterium | reverse complement strand
GGGTGGTGGTAGAGGGCCGAGGCCGTCGTGCGCCAGACGTCGGTGCCGGCGGCGAGCCATTCGGGGCTTTTGAGGAAGCCGCGCGAGACCTGGAGCGCCAGGCGGTCGGTGGGGTTGGCGGAGAGGCGGAGGCTGTAGGAGTCGAAGCGGGGCCGGTCGAAGCCGTAGCGCTCCTCGTCCGGTTCGCGCCCGGTGAAGAGGGAGCCTTCGACCATGGCCGGCCCCAGGCGCAGGCCCAGGGTGGCGACGCCGAAGGTGACGTGCGTGGCGTCCTGCCAGTGATGGCCCAGGGGCGCGTCCGGGTTGTGGCGCGCGGAGGGGCGGTGCATGAACGCTGGCGGCCCCAGCGCCGGCTCGCCCGGCAGGCCGAGGTAGACGAAGACGCCGCCGCGCGGGCCGAGGGCCTGCCCGAAGGTGGCCGAAAGCTCGGTGAACAGGTCGTGCGGGTGCTGCCGGTCCACGAGCGCCTCGCCGTCGTAGGTCTCGCCGGTCTGGAAGAGCAGCGGGTAGCCGTCGCCGCCCTGCGTGATCGGGTCGAGCGAGAACATGCCGCGCAGGGTAAGCTGCCCGCGCGCGCCGACCGGGCGGGCGGCCATGCCCATGAACCAGTTGGGCGCGTCGAGGTCGCGGGCGCCCCGGTTTCCGCGCTCGAACACGTCCTGTGCGGTGTAGCGGAGGAACGCCGTGCCGTGGAGCATCAGGCTCCAGGTGCCGAGGGAGGCGTGCGCGCCGTAGACGGGCGAGGCGTCGGGCAGCCAGCTCGTGCCCGAACCGGCGCGCTCCATGGGCAGGCCGGGCAGCGTGGCGCCTGGCATCCGAGGCGGGTCCGGAGCGGGCCGGTTCTCCTCGTGCGTCGTTGCCCCGGTGGTGTCGGGCGGGGCGTGGTGATGCTCGTGCTGCGCCTGCGCGGGCATCGCCGCGAGGACGAGCGACAGGAGCAGGCCGGGGAGCACTTTCATCGGTCCGTCGTCCGTGGTTTGTTGAGGGGAGCGGAGCCTACGCTTCGGGTGCGGCGTGCGGGACGGCGACGGCTTCTGCCGGGGCTTCGCCATCGCCGCCGTCTTCCCAGGCCCCGTCTTGCCGCGCTTGCCTGCGCAGGCGAAGGCCGAAGACGACGGCGTAGAGCGCCGGAATCATGATGAGCGTCTGGATGGTCGAGGTCACCAGGCCGCCCACCATGGGCGTGGCGATGCGCTTCATCACCTCCGAGCCGGTCTCGGTGCCGACCATGATGGGCAGCAGGCCGATGATGGTGGTCAAGACGGTCATCATCTTGGGCCGCACGCGGTCCACGGCGCCCTCCTCGATGGCGCTGTTGAGGCCGTCCTGCGAGGTCAGGCGGCCATCACGCCGGTAGCGCTCCACCGCCTCGTCGAGGTAGACGAACATCACCACGCCGGTCTCCGCCGCCAGCCCCGCCACGGCAATCAGCCCCACGCCCACGGCGATGCTCATGTTGAAGTCCAGCAGCGCCATCAGCCAGACGGCCCCGACGACGGCGAAGGGCAGCGGCAGCATCAGCATCAGCGCCTTGGAGGCCCTGCGGAAGTGCAGGAACAGCAGCAGGAAGATGAGCGCCAGCGTGATGGGCACCAGGATCTCCAGGCGCCGGTTGGAGCGCTCCATGTACTCGAACTGCCCGCTCCATTTCAGGGAATACCCCGGCGGCAGTGTTACCGCTTCGGCCACCACGCGGCGGGCGCGTTGCACGTACGACCCCACGTCCACGCCGTCCTTGAGATCGACGAAGACCCACGCGTTGGGGCGGGCGTTCTCGCTCTTGATCATCGGCGGCCCCTCGACCAGGTCGAACCGGGCGAGCTGGCCCAGCGGCACCTGCGCGCCGGCGGGCGTGGGCACGAGCACGCTGCGCAGCGCCGGCAGGTTGTCCCGCAGCGCCCTCGGATAGCGGATGTTGACGGGGTAGCGCTCCAGGCCCTCGACGGTCGTCGTCACGTTCATGCCGCCGACGGCGCTGGCGATCACGTCCTGCACGTCGCCGGTGGTGAGGCCGTAGCGGGCGGCCTCGGCGCGGTTGACATCGATGTCGAGGAAGCTGCCGCCCATGACGCGCTCGGCGTAGACCGAGAGGGTGCCCTCGACGGGCCGGAGCGCCGCCTCGACGTGCTGGCCGATCTCTTGCAGCGTCGTCAGGTCCGGCCCGGCGATCTTGACGCCCACGGGGGTGCGGATGCCCGTCGCCAGCATGTCGATGCGGGTTCGGATGGGCATGGTCCAGGCGTTGGTGAGGCCGGGGATCTGGATGGCCCGGTCCATCTCCTCGATCAGCGCGCGGCGCGTCAGGCCCGCGCGCCACTGGGCTTCCGGCTTGAGCACGATGATGGTCTCGATCATCGAGAGCGGCGCCGGGTCGGTGGCCGTCTCGGCCCGCCCAATCTTGCCGAAGACGCTTTCGACTTCCGGGAAGCGCTTGAGGATGCGGTCGGTCTGTTGGAGGATCTCTTTGGCCTTCTGCGGCGAGACGCCCGGCAGCGTCGTGGGCATGTACAGGATGTCGCCCTCGTTGAGCGGCGGCATGAACTCCGAGCCGATCTGCGTAAACGGCACCAGAGCCCGCCCGAAGAGGATCCGCTGGATGGGCAGCAGCGTCGCCAGCAGGATCGCAACCCCGACGACGAGCACGGCGGCGGGATGCCGGAGCGTCCCCCGGATGAGCGGGCGGTAGGCGCCGATGAAGAACCGGGAGACGGGGTTCCTGGCCTCGGCGCGGATCCTGCCTTTGATGAAGACCACCATCAGCGCCGGCACCAGCGTGACGGCCAGGATCGACGAGGCCGCCATCGCAAACGTCTTCGTGAGCGCCAGCGGGCGGAACAAACGGCCCTCGACTTGCTCCAGCGTGAAGACCGGCAGAAAGCTCACCGTCACGATCAGCAGCGAGAAAAACAGGCTCGGCCCGACCTCTTTGGCGGCGTCGATGACGGCGCGCGTGCGCACCGAAGCCGGCAGTTTCGCGCCGCCCTCGGCTTTGCGCTCGAGGTGTTTGTGCGCGTTTTCGACCATTACCAGCGAGGCGTCCACCATCACGCCGATGGCGATGGCGATGCCGCCGAGGCTCATGATGTTGGCGTTGAGCTTGAGCAGGTACATGATGCCCAGCGAGATCAGGATGCCCACCGGGACGGTCACGATGGCGACGAAGGCGCTGCGGGCGTGCAGCAGGAAGACGAGGACGATGAGCGCCACGACGGCCAGCTCCTGCCAGAGCTTCGTCGTGAGCGTCCCCACGGCGCGCTGGATGAGCGCCGAACGGTCGTATTCGGGGACGACCTCGACGCCTTCGGGCAGGCCCGGCCGCAGTTCGTCGAGCCGAGCCTTGACCCGCGCGATGACGCGCTGGGCGTTCTCGCCGAAGCGCATCACCACGATGCCGCCGACGACCTCGCCCTCGCCGTTCTTCTCGGCGATGCCGCGCCGGATGTCGGGGCCGAGTTGCACCGTCGCCACGTCGCCGACGGTGACGGCGATGCCCCGGTCGGTCTTGAGCGGCACGCTGCGCAGGTCGTCCAGGCTCCGCAGGTAGCCCTTGCCGCGCACGATGTATTCGCGCTCGCCCAGTTCCAACAAACGCCCGCCCACGTCCCGGTTCGAGTTCATCAGGGCCATCTTGACCTGCGAGAGCGGGATGCCGTAGGCGGCCAGCTTTTGCGGATCGACCACCACCTGGTACTGCTTGCGGAAGCCGCCGACGGTGGCGATCTCGGCCACGCCCTCGACGCCCTGCAACTCGTACTTGAGGAAGAAATCCTGGATCGAGCGCAACTGCGCCAGGTCGTGCGCGCCGGTCCGGTCCACGAGCGAGTATTCGAAGACCCAGCCGACGCCCGTGGCGTCCGGGCCGATGGCCGGCTTGACGCCGTCGGGCAACTGGTCGGCGACGTAGTTGAGGTATTCGAGCACGCGGCTGCGCGCCCAGTACAGGTCGGTGCCGTCCTCGAAGATGACGTAGACGAACGAGGTGCCGAACATCGAGTAGCCGCGGACGGTGCGGGCGTGGGGCACCGCGAGCATGGCGCTCGTGAGCGGGTAGGTGACCTGTTCCTCGACGATCTGCGGCCCCTGCCCCGGATACTCGGTCTTGATGATGACCTGCACGTCGGAGAGGTCGGGGATGGCGTCGACGGGGGTGTTGAGCGTGGCCCAGACGCCGGCGGCGGCCACGAGCAGCGTGGCCAGGATGATGAGCAGGCGGTTCTCCGCGCTCCATTCGATGAGTCGTTCGAGCATCGTGTCTGGCCGGTTGTAGGCTTCGTCCTCTCAGTGGTGCATGGTGGCGGGGTCGTGGTCGAGGGGGGCGGCGCCGTCGGTGTAGCCGCGCAGCCGGTCGTAGTGCGCGACCTGCGCGGGGC
>JBFGTT010000379.1:0-4380 GCA_041565995.1 Rhodothermales bacterium | reverse complement strand
CCGGCCTGCACGTCGAAGGACCAGACCACGTCGTCGAGGGAGTGGAGGATGCCGTTGAGCCGCTCCTGGCTCTGGCGCAGCGCCGCCTCGGCCCGCTTGCGCTCGGTGATGTCGCGCACGAAGCTCTGCAGGGCCGGGCGCCCCTCGAAGGCCACGCGCCGGGTGCTGATCTCGACGGGCACCTCGGCGCCGTCTTTGCACACGAGCCGGTGTTCGAACAGGGCGCTGCCCACCTCGAGCACCTCCTCGATGATGGCTTCAATCCGGGGCCGGTCTTCGGGCGGATCCAGGTCGAAAACCGTCAGGCTGTGCAGTTCGTCTTCGGTGTACCCGACGAGTTGCGCGGCGCGGCCGTTGGCCTTCAGGAGGCGCGCCGTGGGCACTTCGACGATGAAGATGGCGTCGCTGGCGGTCTCGAAGAGGTTGCGGTATTTCTCTTCGCTGTCCTGGAGCGCCTCTTCGGCCTGCTTCTGTTCGGTGATGTCCCTGAAAAAGATGGACAGGCCGTCCGGGGAAGGATACAGGTAGTTGTCGAACCAGCACCCGAGCGGGGCATAATAGTCCGTCAGGTGCATCGTGGCCTGCTGCTCGACGGCGCGGTGGCAGGCCTGGTAGAAGGAACTGCCGACGTCGCCGGGAAACTCGCTCCAGATGTGCTTGCCCAGGAGGTCCTGGCGGCTCCGGTTGAAGATCTGCGCCGCCTTTTCGTTGACGTAGGTATAGCGCCAGGCGGTGTCGAGGGCGACGAAGGCGTCGGTGATGCGTTCGAGGATCTGGGCGAGGCGTTGTTCGGCTTCCTCGGCGCGGGCGCGGGCCGCCTGCATGCGCCCGAAGAGTTGCTCGCGCTCTTCCTCGGCGGTCTTGAAGGCGGTGATGTCGGTGACGGTGCCAGCCATGCGCACGGGCTGCCCGTCGTCGTCGAAGAAGACGCGTCCGCGCCCGCCGATCCACCCGAGGGTGCCGTCGGCGCGGCGTACCCGGTGCTCGACGGCGTACTCGTCGCCGGTTTCGAGGGCCTGGCCGATGGTGTGCCGTACGCGCGCGCGGTCTTCGGGATGGACCAGGTCGAGGTAGGCTTCGTAGGTCTGGCCGAAGGCGCCCCCGGGCAGGTCGAAGATCCCCTCGACGTTGTCGGTCCAGGAGACGGCGCCGGAGGCGATGTCCCAGTCCCAGGCGCCCATCGCCGCCGCGTCGAGGGCCAGGTGAAAGCGTTCTTCGCCGGTCCGCGCGGTGTGCTCGGCGCGCAGGCGCTCCTCGGTCTCTCGCCGCGTGGCCGCGCCCACGGCCTGCACCATCCACCCGATAAAGACGAGCAGCACCGTGCGCACCCCGACCACCACCAGCGGCACCCCCGGCACCGGCAAGGCCAGCAACGACAGGTAAGAGACGCATACGAGGCCCACCAGGACGGCGGCCTGGCGCGGCGGCAGCAGCAGCGCGTAGACGGGCACCAGCACGAAATACCACACCAGGAAGTAGCTTCCGGTGCCGCCCGTGGCGCCCATCAGCAGCCACGCAGCCGCCAGCAACACGGCCAGGCGCACGAGCACCGTGCGGTGGGTACCGCGCCAGCCGGCCAGGCCCAGCACCCCCACTAAGGCCACCGCCGCTACCACACCCGCCTGCCACACCCCGCCGCCCTGGTAGAGCAGCATCGCCGCCCCGTGCAGACCCAGCGCGAGGGCCGCCAGGGGCTCCAGTTTTTCCAGACGGCGCTGGAAGGCGATGGAGACGGAAGCATCGGCCATAAGAGACACACCAGGGCGCGCGCTCGTGCGCTGCCGCCACAAGCCACGGCGAACGTTGCAATCGTAGCAGCAGGTTGGCGCGAGAAACTACTTCGAGTGGATGAAAAACCGGCTATGCTGCAACAGGATGATTATGGGCACGTCCGGGGGCGTAGGGTAAACGAACGCGCAACCGTGGTCGTCGCGCCGAGGGTGTAAGCCATCCACGGAGCATTCACCGTGGCGGCCCGACGCACGTGGGGGATGCGTCCTCCGAGGCCGGGAGCAGCCGCGCGAGCCACCTCAATCTAAGATCCAGCAGCAAGAGGTACAACGCGCTCCATCAAGGAATCGACATCAAGCCCGGCAGGCGCCTGGGCCGTGGGCTTCTCAAAAACCATGAAGTGCTGTTGCGGCAGCACGTCTTTCGTCTGGATCCACACCAGGCCCACGGCTTCCATCTCGCGGCGGGCCTGCGCCTGGGTCATCTTGTGCAACGGCGGCACCTGCAGCGTCGGATCCTCGCCCCGGTACTCGACCAACACGAGCCGCCCACCCGGCTTGAGCGCTTCCACCACGCGCGCCATCATCTCGCGCGGGTGCGAGAACTCGTGGTAGGACACCACGATCAGCGCCACGTCGACGGCGCCCGCCGGCAGGCCGGGATCCTCCTCGGTGCCCAGGATGGGTTCGATGTTCGAGACGCCCTCGGCAGCCATGCGCGCCCGGATGCGGTCGAGCATGGCGGGCTGGATGTCTACGGCCAGCACCCTGCCCTGCGGCACGTGCGGGCTGAGGCGAAAGGTAAAATAGCCCGTGCCGGCCCCGATGTCGGCCACGACGTCGGTGGGGCGCAACTCGAGGGCCTGCACGACACGGTTGGGAAATTCGGTCACCTCGCGCTCGGGCCGGTCGAGCCAGCGCGCCTCGTCGTGGTCGGTCATCGAGGCGATCTCGCGGCCCATGTAGACCTTGCCGGTGCCGCCTGGGGCATGCGCGGCCCGGTAGAGGTAGACCGCCGTAGAGTCCGCCGGGGCGCCCGGAGGCTGCGGCGGCTCGCAGGCGCCGCCGCCGAGGCTGCCCAGCAGCAGCGCCAGCGCAAGGCCCAGGCGGCGCGCGGTTCCGGGTTGCCTGGCAGACGACGTCACGGCTTGAGGTGGCGGGCGGCAGGCTGCGCTGCGCGCCGCGCGGCTTTTCTGGGAAAGGAGGAGCACGACCGAAGCGTGAACGCGGCAGGACCGGCCTGAGTTCACCCCGGCAGCGGCGCCGCTCGCCCGGCGCTGCCGCTTTTTTCGATCCTGCCCTCAATCTTTCAGGCCGAAGTAGACTTTGACGGCTTCGTAGTCGCGCAGGTCGAGGTCGGTGTTTTTGCCCAGGAAGAAGCCGTCGATGATGACCGCCTTCATCTGGTAGCTCGGCGGCAGTTGCGCCCGGATGTCGTCCCAGACGACGGGGTCGTCGGTCGAGGCTTCGAGGAAGACTTCGAGGAAGGCGTCGTCGTAGCCGTAGCCGAGCGTGAAGGTGTAATCGACGGCGTTGATGTCGGGCGACTCGACGCCGACGGTGAAGGGCAGCGCCGTCCAGGTGCCCTGGTCGCGGAAGTAGACGAGCACGGCGCCGTTATCGACCACCGACGGCGTGATGGCGGCCACGTCGAACTGCGCCGAAGCGACCGGCCCGTTGAAGGTGGCGTCGTCGAGCGAAAAGACGAAGTTGAGGCTGAAGACGTTGGCGTTGCCGGGCGGTCCCGGCGGCCCGACGGGGCCCTGGTCGCAGCCGGCGGCTACGAGCAGGAACAGGCCCAACAGCGCGCTTGAGAGCATTGATTTCATGGAATTCCCTCTCTAAAGATTCCGTGGTTTGCTGTCGTTTCGACGCCGCTCCCCGAACGGGCCACGGGCGCATTCGAGCAGGGCGTTGCCCGAAGCGATTGCAAACAACGGACCGCCGCGCGCGCCTGACCGGAACCGCCTGCGAGGAGCGGGCCAGGGCGCGAAAACAAGCGCCCACGCCGCCCTGCCGGGCCTCCAGGCTGTCCAGCGAAGCATACAGGGCGTGGCTAAAACGCCAAACGTGAGGGCGTATGGACGAGGGGACGAAAGGACGAAGCTCTGCCTTCGACACGTCCACACGTACACGTCCCCACCCTTCTCAATCCCGGTAAATGAGCACTTCCACGTTGCCGGCTTCGTCGATCACGCCGCGATACATGCCGGAGGTGTTGAAGGGCATGGCGACGCGGCCCTGCCGGTCGAGGGCGATGATGCCGCCGGTGCCGCCCCTCTCGGTCAATTTCCCCATGATGACGGCGTTGGCCGCTTCGGCGAGCGAGAGGCCGGTGTAGCGCATCATGGCCGCCACGTCGTAGGCGACGACGCCTCGGATGAAATACTCGCCGTGGCCGGTGGCCGAGACGGCGCAGGTGGCGTTGTCGGCGTAGGTGCCGGCCCCGATGATGGGCGAGTCGCCCACGCGGCCGAAGCGTTTGTTGGTCATGCCGCCGGTGGAGGTGGCGGCGGCCAGGTTGCCGGCCTGGTCGCGCGCCACGGCGCCGACGGTGCCGTAGGCGTGGTGTTCGGCCTCGCGGTTCTCCTGGCGCAGGTGCGCGTCGCCCGAGGGGGCTTTTTCGCGCTGTTGCGCCCGTTCGAGCTGG
>JBFGTT010000378.1:0-4385 GCA_041565995.1 Rhodothermales bacterium | reverse complement strand
CGTAACGAGAGCCCTTACACGTCCAGTTCCACCACCTCGGCGGCGTGCTGCATGATAAAGGCAAAGCGGGCCGAGGCGTCTTTGCCCATCAGTTCGCTGATGGTGTTCTCGGTGGCGGTCTGCTCGCCGGGTGGGATGGCGACCTGGAGCAGGCGGCGCTTCCGGGGGTCGAGCGTGGTCTCTTTGAGCATCTGCGGCATCATCTCGCCGAGGCCCTTGAAGCGTTGCGTGTCGATCTTGATGTTGCTGCGCTGGCGTTTGAGGCGGCGGACGATCTTGTCCCGGTCCGAGTCGTCGAGCGCCCAGAAGGTTTCTTTGCCGGCGTCGAGGCGGTAGAGCGGCGGCTGGGCGAGGTAGACGAAGCCTTCGTCGATGAGCGGCTTCATGTAGCGGTAGAAGAACGTCAGCAGCAGCGTGGCGATGTGGTGGCCGTCGCTGTCGGCGTCCATCAGGAGGATGACCTTGTGGTAGCGCAGGTTCGAGAGGTCGAGGTGCTCGCCGAGGCCGCAGCCGAGGGCCTGCACGACGTTCGAGAGTTCCTTGTTGTCGAGCACCTTTTTAAGCGTAGCCTGTTCGGCGTTGAGCACCTTGCCGCGCAGCGGGAGCACCGCCTGGTAGGCGCGGTCGCGTCCCTGCTTGGCCGAACCGCCGGCGGAGTCGCCCTCGACGATGAACAGTTCGCACTCCGCCGGGTCGGTCGAGGAGCAGTCGGCGAGCTTGCCGGGCAGGTTGAGGCGGTGGCTGACGCTGGCTTTGCGCCGGGCCGTGCGCGCCGCCGCCCGGCTGGCCTGCCTGGCGCGGGCCGCCTGGATGACGCGCGCGGCGATGGCGTCGCCCGTGGTCGGGTGGTTGTTGAGGTATTGTTCGAGGGCCAGGCGCAGCGCGCTCGAGACCAGGTTGCGCGCCTCCGGGTTGTTGAGCTTCTCCTTGGTCTGCCCCTGGAACTGCGGCTCGACCATGAACAGGTTGACGATGGCGAAGAGGCCCTCGCGGATGTCGTCGGCGCTGATGTCGAGACTGCGCGGCAGCAGGTCGTGCGTGTCCATGTAGGCGCGTACGGCGCTGCGCACGGCGTCCTTGAAGCCCTGCTCGTGCGTGCCGCCGTCGACGGTCGGGATGCCGTTGACGAACGAGCGCGTGGACTCCTTCGTGGCCTCGGTCCATTGCAGGGCGATCTCGACGCGGGCGCCGTCCTGGAGTTCTTCCTGGGCCACCACGAACACGTCGTCGTGCACGGTGCGCGCCTCGGCCTGCCGGATCATCGCCTGCAAGAACTCGGCGATGCCGCCCTCGTGCTGGAACTCGTACCGCTTGCCGTTGACGTCGTCCTTGAAGACGATCTTCAGCGTGCGGTTGAGGTAGGTCTTGACCTCCAGTTGTTCCTGGATGGCCTCCGGATCGAACGCGACGGTCTCGAAGATGGAGGGGTCGGGGCGGAAGAAAATCGTCGTGCCGGTGCCGCGCGCGTTGCTGCCGAGGGTCTTGAGCTTCGTCGTCGGCTTGCCTTTGGCGAATTTTTGCTGGTACTCCTTGCCGTCGCGCCGGACGGTGGCGACGAGTTCGGTCGAGAGGGCGTTGACGACGGAGGCGCCGACGCCGTGAAGGCCGCCGGAAGTGATGTAGTTCTTGTGGTCGAACTTACCGCCGGCGTGCAGCGTGGTGAGGATCACCTCCAGCGCGGGCACCTTTTTCTTGGGGTGCTTATCGACGGGGATGCCGCGTCCGTTGTCGCTGACGGTGGCGCTCGTGCCGTCCTTGTGCAGCGTCACCTCGATGGTGGAGGCATAGCCGTTGGTGGCCTCATCGACGGCGTTGTCGACGATCTCCCAGAGCAGGTGGTGCAGCCCCGGCTTGCCCGTGCCGCCGATGTACATGCCGGGCCGCTTGCGGACGGGTTCGAGCCCCTCCAGGACCTGAATGTCTTTGCCCGTGTACTGCGCTACTTCGGCCATCTTTGGTTTGTGGTCGGTGGTTCGTTGTCTGTGGTCAGTTGTGGGCTTTGCCCGAGACCTCGCCGATGGAATTCAGGTAGGCGTTGAGGCGGGGTGCCAGTTCGTCTATCATGGGTTTCAAGCGTTTGACGTCGGCCTCGGCAAGCAGATTGCGTCGGTAGGCCCGGCGAAGCCAGTGTTTCACTTCGTAGAGCGATCCACGCCCGATTCTGACAAAACGGCGGTTGTCCTTGAAGCTGCCTCGCCCGACGCCCTCAGCGATGTTCGCACCGATGCTGTCCGCCGCCCTGACAAGCTGCTTTCCGACCGTGAATCTGGCGAATAGCCGCCAGCGCTTGACGATTTTCCAGATCTCGTCCGCAAGCGGTTCTGAAAGCTGATAGACCTCCAGGTTCTCAAAATTCGTCCGCTTCATAGGGTCACCTCCAGGCGTCTTTAACAACCAACCACGGACAACGAACCACGGACTACCCCTGTCCATTCAGCCTGATTTCGATGGGGCTGACGATCACCCGCGCCAGGTGGCCGCGCTTGATGATCTGCCGCCCCTTGTTGCCCCGGTTGGAGACCTCGAACTTGGTCGTGCGGACGATCTCGCGGCGACCCCGGCTGGTTTCGACTTCGAGGCCGTCGCGGGCGGCGGTGGCCAGCGTGGCGCCCAGGACCCGGTCGTCGGCGGCCAGGCGCATGGCGATGACGCCCTTGGCGGCGCTCTTGAAGATCGGAATCTGGACGACCGGGAAGATCAGCACGTGGCCTTTCTGGGAGGCCAGGCACACGTTTTCGTCGCCCCCGGCCACCTCGGCGGCCACCACCTCGTCGCCTTTGACCGGGCGCATGAACAGGCGTCCGTTCTTGGTCGAAGGATCCGTGTAGCCCTCGATGGTCAGGCGCACGGCCATGCCGTCGCGCGAGAGGGCCACGAGGTAGGGCCGCGCCTTGTCCTGCCGCACCTCGCCGTTGCGCTTGAAGAGTTCGGGTTCGAGGTCGGGGTCGGGCACGGCGCGGGGCAGCACCCGGGGGTCGAACGAGACGACGCCGACGACGCGCTCGCGGTCCGAGAAGTCGAAGAGCTTTTGCACCGGGTCGCCGTAGCCGGTGGTGCTGGGCAGCTCGTCCACGCGGACGGTGTAGGCCCTGCCGAAGCTGGTCAGGAAGGCCGCGGTCGAGCGCGTGGAGGCCGGCAGGACCCAGCCGATCTCGTCGCCCTCGCGGATGCGGATGTTCTCCAGTTTCGTGTAGGAGCCTTGCCGCTTGACCCACCCGTCGCGCGTGACGATGACGTAGACGTTCTCCTCGACGATGTAATCCTCCTCGGAATAGGCCAGTTGCTCGTCCGGCCCGGCGATGAGGGTCCGGCGCGGGTTGGCGTATTGCTTCTGGAGGTCTTTGAGTTCGTTGCGGACGAGCACCCAGCGGGCGGCTTCGTCGGCCAGGAGCGCGCGGATTTCGGCGGCGTGCGCCTGCTTCTGGCGCAACTCCTGCCGGATGGCGTCGATTTCGAGCTGGGAGAGCTTGTAGAGCTTGGTTTCGAGGATGGCCTCGGCCTGCGCGTCGTCGAGGCGGAAGCGATGCATGAGGCGTTGCGCCGCGTCGGCCTTGTTTTTCGAGGAACGGATGATCTTGATGGCCTCGTCGAGCGCGTCGAAGATCTTCTCGAAGCCCTTGAGCAGGTGGATCCGTTTTTCGAGTTGTTCGAGTTCGTGCTGCAGGCGCCGCGTGACCACGTCGAGCCGGAAGTCGAGGAAATGGCGCAGGACGGTCGGCAGATCGACCTTTTGCGGCGCGGCCACCTCCGGGTTGTCGGTGGGGACCAGGCAGGTGAGGTTGACGTGGAAGCGGGTCTGGAGCGGGGTGTGCTTGAACAGGTAGGCCATGGCGGCCTCGGCGTTGGCGCCGCGCTTGAGTTCGAGCACGATGCGCACCTCGTCGGTCGATTCGTCGCGCACGTCGGAGAGTTGCGGGACGTTCTCGCGGGCGATGTGCTCGGCGATCTTCTCGACCAAGTCGCTCTTGGTGACGGTGTAGGGGATGGAGGTGATGATGAGGCGCGTCTTGCCCTCCTTCTTGTACTCGCCGCGCAGGTCGATCGGCCCCTCGCCGTCGGTGTAGATCCGCACGAGTTCGTCCTCGGTGTTGAGCACGCGCCCGCCGGTGGGAAAGTCGGGGCCCTGGACGAACTTGCTCACGAGCGTTTGCATGCGGACGGCCGGCCATCCGGCGTCGTCGCCGAGGCGTTTGCGGCGCCCATCGATGAGGTAGAGGCAGGCGTCGACGACCTCGCCGAGGTGGTGCGGCGGGATGTTGGTGGCCATGCCCACGGCGATGCCGGTGGCGCCGTTGACGAGCAGGTTGGGCACGCGCGCCGGCAGCACCACCGGCTCCGAGAGTGACCCATCGAAGTTGGGCCGGAAGGCGACGGTTTGCTGGCGG
>JBFGTT010000377.1:0-4388 GCA_041565995.1 Rhodothermales bacterium | reverse complement strand
TCCGCTACGTCGGCACCATCGACAACAGCCCCGGCGACCCCGCCAACGTGCAGAAGACCTACCTCGAAGACGCCCTGAAGACGCTCACGCAGGGGGGCGACATCGCCGAGCCCAAGACGAAAGCCTTCGGCTGCACGATCAAGTTCCAGGGCTGACGGGCCTGGCGGCTAGTTGCCGCCGGCGGCGACGTTGCGATAGGCGGCGGCGCGGTCCGGCCGGCCCCAGGCCGTGTAGAGATCGGCGAGGGCCTGCCGCGCCTGCTTCTGCTGCGGCTGACCGTCCTTGAAGAACGCGTAGCCCTCCAGCAGCAGCCCTTCGGCTTCGTCGTAGCGCGCCTGGGCCGCCAGCGCCGCGCCCAGCCACAGGCCGGCTTCCACGGTGCGCTCGTCCTCCTCGCCGTAGGTGTCCCGGTCGAAGGCGAGCACGTGGCGGAAGAGGTCTTCGGCCTCCTGGGGGCGGCGCTGGTCGAGGAGCACCTGGCCCAGCTCCAGGCGGGCCTGCGCCGTGTAGGGATGCGCTTCGGGCAGGGCCGTGGAGAAGATGGCGAGCGCCTCGCGTAGCGTCTGCTCGGCCTCGGCGTCTTTGCCCGTGGCGTGCAGGACCTGCCCCAGGAAGTCCAGGTCGCGGCCTACGACGGGGTGCTCGGCGCCGAGGGCGTTGCGGTGGATGGCGTGGGCTTCTCGGTAGAGCGACTCGGCGGCGGCGTAGTCGCCCTTGCGCTGCATCACGCGGCCCATCCAGTTGACGCTGTTGCCCACCAGGGGATGATCCGGGCCGAGGAGCCGGCGGCGCAGGGCCAGCACTTCGCGGAAGAAAGGCTCGGCTTCGCGGTAGGCGCCCTTGTCGTACATCAGCGCGCCGAGGTTGTTGAGCGTCGTGGTGATGAGCGGGTGGTCCTTGCCGAGGAGCTTGCGTTGCATGGCGAGGGCGTCCCGGTAGAGTTGTTCGGCCTCGTCGTAGTCGCCTTTTTCGTGGAGCACCCAGGCCAGGTTGACCATGCTCTCGGCCAGGTCCCTGCTTTCGTCGCCGCTGACTTCGCGGTGCATGGCTACGGCCTGCCGGAACAGCGGCACGGCCTCGTCGAAGGCGCCCCTGGCGATCATCACGCCGCCGAGGTCGTTGAGGCTCCTGGCTACGTCCGGGTGTTTGGGGCCGAGCAGTTTCAGGCGCATCTCCAGCGACTCGCGCGTGAGGCGTTCGGAGGCCTCGTAGTCGCCCACTTCGCCCAGCAGCCAGCCCAGGTCGTAGAGGCTCTGCGCCACGTCTTCGTGTTGCTGGCCGAACAAACCCCTGCGCATCGCCAGCGAGCGTTCGAGTAGCGGGCGGGCCTTGTCGTACATCCCCAGTTGCCGGTAGACCACCCCCATCACGCCCAGCATCTCGGCCTGCACCTCCGGCTGGTCGGCCAGTTCGATCTCGACCTGCTCGGCGCCCCGGTCGAGCAGTTCAAGCGCCTTGACTTCGGCGCCGCGCGCATTCTCCGGATCCGAGACTTCGAAGAGCCGGATCATGAAGTCCTTGACCTGCTCGGCCTTGGCGGCCTCCAGCGCAATCTGCTTCGCCTGCCGGGAGGTGACCACGGCGAAGCCGACGGCCAGCGACGCCGTGGCGATGAGCAGCAGCACCAGCGCCGCCGCCGCCGTCACGCCCAGCTTGTGACGCTGGATGAACTTACGCGCGCGGTAGCCCACCGTGGCGCGTTGTGCGCTCACCGGCAACCCGGCCAGGTGCCGCTTGATGTCTTCGAGCAGGTGGTCGGCGGACTGGTAGCGGCGTTCGGGTTCTTTGCGCAGCGCCATCAGCACGATGGTGTCGAGGTCGCCCTTGAGGCGTCGCTGGAGGCGCTCCGGCGGCATGTCGCGCACTCGGCCCGGCGTTTCCGACCTGGTGCCTGTGCCGGTCTTGCCGTCGTGCCGGTCGGCGCGGCGGATGGCGGTGCTGGGCGGCTCCGGATCGGTCTCGCAAATCACCCGTTCGAGTTCCAGTTGCGCGCGTCCGATCAGGTGGAAGGGGCGCTGGCCCGTCAGCAGTTCGTAGAGCAGTACGCCGAGGGCGTAGACGTCCGAGGCCGTCGTGAGGGTTTCGCCGCGTATTTGCTCGGGCGAGGCGTATTCGGGCGTCATCACGCGCAACTCGGTGCGCGTCATGGGCACCGTGTAGCCGGGCAGGTTGGGATTGAGGAACTTGGCGATGCCGAAGTCGAGCAGCTTGGGCACGCCGTCGGGTGTCACGAGGATGTTCGAGGGTTTGAGATCCCGGTGGACGATCAGGTTCTGGTGGGCGTAGTGGACGGCTGCGCAGACGCCCTGGAAGAGCCGCAGGCGGTCTTCGATCGAGAGCCGGTGCGTGTCGCAGTAGGTGTGGATGGGCACCCCCTCGATGTACTCCATCACGAAGTAGGAGAGGCCGTCGTCGGTGGCGCCGCCGTCGAGCAGGCGGGCGATGTTGGGATGGTTGAGGCTGGCGAGGATCTGCCGTTCGGTGCGGAAGCGGTGCAGGATGTCTTCGGTGTCAAGGCCCCGCCGGATGACCTTGACGGCTACGTACTGCTTGAAGGCTTCGTCGTCGCGCACAGCCAGGAAGACTTGGCCCATGCCGCCGCGTCCGATGGGGCGCAGGAGGCGGTAGGGGCCGACGTGCTGCCCGACGCGCTGCGTTTCGGGCGCGGCCTCCTGGCCTTCGGCGTGCACGGCTTGCAAGAGGCCGGCCAGGCCCTCGCCGGTCGGTTCGTCGAGGAGGGAGGCGGCGCCGGCTTCGAGCATGGCGGCCAGTTGCTGCCGCAGCGCAGGGTCGTCGGCGCAGGCGGCGTCGAGGAAGGCCGCGCGTTCGTCGGGCGGGCGTTCGAGGGCCTGGTCGAGCAAGCCTTCGAGCCGCTGCCAGCGTTCAGGGCTGATGTCTTTCATACTACGGCCGGCTGCTACGCTGGAGAGGAGCAGGGCGGGCGAGGCGGGCAGAGGGTGGGGGCGCGGCAGGCGCCCCGGTCAGGCGTCCTCGTCTTCGCGCAGTATAAGATACAGAAAAGCCTTGGCTTTATACCAGTCCCGGTCCACCGTGCGCGAGGAAACGTTGAGCACGTCGGCGATCTCTTCGACGGAGAGGCCGCCGAAGAAGCGGAGTTCGACGATCTCGGCGAGGCGTGGATTGAGTTGCGCCAGTTGCGCCAGCGCCTCGTCGAGGTCCAGGATTTCCGCCGAGAGGCTCTCGCCCTTGAGGGCCGAAGTGCGCAGCTCGGTGCGCTGGGCCTGGCCGCCTCTTTTTTCGGCGCGCACCATGCGGGCGTAATCCACCAGGATGTGGCGCATGGCGCGGGCGGTGACGGCGAAAAAGTGCGCCCGGTCCTGCCAGGTGCCTTGCTCATGGTCGACCATCTTGAGGTAGGCCTCGTGCACCAGGGCCGTCGTGTTGATGGTCTCGCCGGGGCGTCGGTACTGGAGCTGCCGGTGCGCCAGGGCACGCAATTCCTCGTAGACCAACTCGAAGAGCTGGTCGGTTGCGCCCTTTTCTCCACGTCGATGCGCCAGTAGCAGTCGGGTTACTTCGTTTTCGGGGGGCATTTAGGTCGGATGCTCGCTTCTGCACATACCTGGGTGGGGGAGCAGGTATCTCTCCTCGCGCCGGGCGCCGCAGCGCCCTCTTCGCCACAAATGTACGAAAATAAGGGGGAAAGACGAAATACAATTGCCCGTGGGCTGCGCCTTTCTGCAAGAAGAGAGAGGGTACCATGTCGTGAATCGGCTGGCTTTTACGTTTCTATAGGTGAAGGGCGGTAGGAATTGCCTCGCCGGGCGGTTCATCTGCCGTCGCCTCCCCAAAAAACATCAGTCACCCAGACGAGGAGTCCCATGAAACGCGTCGCTGCCCCCACCCAGCCCCTGACCGTTTTCTTCTCCGTTGTCATCGTCGCCGTGGCGCTGCTGCTGGCCGGTTGCAACGCAGACACCCTCAGCGGTCCCGACTTCGACCAGGAAGACGCCATCCTGTCGCTCAGAGACGGCGGCAAGCACGAGTCGCGCAACGAAAACGGCGCCACCAGTGACGACGCCCTCGGCGGCAAGCACGAGTCGCGCAACGAGAACGGCGCCGTCGGCGGCAAGCACGAATCCCGCAACGAGAACGGCGCCACCAGTGACGACGCCCTCGGCGGCAAGCACGAGTCGCGCAACGAGAACGGCGCAGCCGGCGGCAAACACGAATCCCGCAACGAGAACGGCTGAGCGAGGCTTGCCGACCGCCATCCCGCATCGGGCTGATGGCGAAAGGCGCGGCGCGACCCACGCAGCGGTTGATTTCGCGGCGGCCCTTCGGTTCCTGAAACCGAAGGGTCGCTTCGTTGGCTGATCGCGCTTCCTGCCAGCCGGAGGCGCCGGCCCGCAAGCGGCGGCTTTCCC
>JBFGTT010000376.1:0-4436 GCA_041565995.1 Rhodothermales bacterium | reverse complement strand
TCACGACGACGTATCCCGGCACCGAATGGGTCGCCTGGGCCGAGCGCGCCGTCTACGACCTCGAAAACCTGATGCCGGGTATGCCGGCGCCCGCCTTCTCCGCCCGCACCGACGACGGCCAGTCCGTCTCGCTCGAGAGCCTGCGCGGCCAGGTCGTCGTGCTCGAATTCTACGCCCCACAAAACACCGCCTTCGCGCGCCAGCTCGACGAGCGCAAGGCCCTCTATGAATCCGCCCAGGGACGGCCTTTCCGCCTCCTCTCGATCTCGCTGGAGCCGGACACGCTGCTCAACGAAGGCTTCCTTGAAGGGCGCGACTTCCCCGGCCTGCGCGTCATCGCCCCCGGCGGCGCCCAGGGCGAACTCGCCCGGCGCTACAACGTCAACGTGGTGCCCACCCGCTACCTCATCGACCCGGAGGGCAAGCTCGCCGGCAAATACGTGGCCAGACGCTGCCGGCGCTGCAACGCGACGTGCTGGCGCTGCTGAACGACGCGGGTTGAGGGCGCACGGGAACATGGACGAAAGGACGCATTCCGAACGCTAACACAGAGCCACCACGCCTATGCTGATCGCTGGAAACTGGAAGATGAACACCGACCTGACCGCCGCCGCCGACCTGGCGCGGGGCATCGTCGAAGCCGTCGGCGAGGCGGGCGCCGTGCAGGTGGCCGTCTGCCCGCCGTTCATCAGCCTCGACGCCGTCTTCGGCGCCCTGCGCGGCTCCGCCGTGCGGCTCGGCGCGCAGAACATGCACGCCGACGACGCGGGCGCCTACACCGGCGAGGTCTCGGCGGCTATGCTGCGCTCGGTCGGGTGCGACTACGTGATCCTCGGCCACTCCGAACGTCGGCAGTACTTCGGAGAGACGGACGCGTCGGTCAACGCCAAGATCCGGCAGGCGATGGCGCACCAACTCATCCCTATCGTATGCGTAGGCGAGACGCTCGATGAGCGCAAGGCGGGCCGCGAGCGCGCCGTCGTCGAGCGGCAGGTGGAAGGCGCGCTGGCAGGGATCTCGATGGACGATCCGGCCCGCCTCGTCCTCGCCTACGAGCCGGTGTGGGCCATCGGCACGGGCGAAACAGCCACGCCAGAGCAGGCCCGGCAGATGCACACCTTCCTCCGCGAGGTGCTTCGTAAAAAGTACGGCGACGCCGCCGGGCGCGGCGTGCATCTGCTCTACGGCGGCAGCATGAAGCCCGGCAACGCGGCAGCCCTGCTTGCCCAGGCGAACGTGGCCGGCGGCCTCATCGGGGGGGCCAGCCTCAAAGCCGCCGACTTCGCCGCCATCGTCCGGGCCGCGCAGGCCGCCGCAGGCCAGGGGTGACGCGCGCCAGGGGGCTGGCATTACCTCGACAAAGTACGAACCGCCATGGGCATCCCTCGTGGGTTCGCCGCTGCGCTTTTCGCCTTCGGGCTGTCGAGCCTGGCCGGGGCCGGGTGTTCTGGCTCGGCGTCCCTCGAATCGATCTACGCCGGGCGCACCCACGTCTACGAGCCGGGCGTGCCCAACTTCGACCTGGCCGCCTGGGCTACGCTCCGCGACGGGCAGCCCGGCGTCGATTGCTACCTGGGCATCCCCTACGCCTCCCTGTTTTTCGTCCCCCGTCAGGAGACCTACCAGGCCCGCTTCGAAACCGTCTTTCGCCTGCTCGACGGCAAGGGGAAGCGGCTCGTGGCCGAGTACGCCGAGATCGACACCGCGTGGGCGGCGGACTACGAGGCCACGCAGGTCTTCGCGCCCTACCTGAAACAAAAGCGGCTGGCGGCAGCGCCGGGCGCATACGTCCTTGAAGTAGCGCTGACCGACCTGCAGAGCCAGCAACAGGCCCGTCGCCGGCAACGCGTCGAAGTGGTCGCAGCGGGGACGGCGCGGCCCGTGCTCAGCGGGATCCGCGTGGAAGGACGGCGCGCCGGGCAGCCTTTCGCGCCAGTGCTCTCGCTGCACGTTCCCGCCGGCCTGGATTCGCTGCGCACCATCGTCGAACTCTACAACGCCCGGCGCCTGGGCGAGCTAGCGCTGACGATGCGCCTGTTGCGCTTCCCCGCCGACACCGCCGCCGCCCGCCCGCCCGATCTCTACACCGTCTCGCCTTTCTTCGGGCTGGTGCGCTACCACGAGGCCGACACGCTGCAAGTCACCCGTCGGCGCCTTCGGGATCTCGACCAGGAAGTGGTCATCGAGTTCGACCTGCCGGGGCTGGAGCAGGGCATCTACCGGGTGGAGGTCTTTGCCGAAGCCGCCGGAGACGAGGACACCGCCGTGCTGCGCAGGCAACGCGACTTCGCCGTGCGCAGCGCCGACTTTCCCAAGATCGCCACGCTCGACGAGATGGTCGAGGCGCTCACCTATATCGCCTACGCGCGCGAACTTGAACACCTCCGCGCCGCCGACACGCCCGAAGAGAAGAAGCGCCGTTTCGACGCTTTCTGGGGGGCGCTGGTGGCCAACCGCAACCTGGCCGCCAACCTGCTCAAGCACTACTATGCCCGCGTCGAAGAGGCCAACCTGCTCTATACCACCTACAAGGAGGGATGGAAGACCGACCGGGGCATGGTCTACGTCATGCTCGGCAGCCCCCTCTACGTGGATCGATTGATCGACCGCGAGGTGTGGCATTACAGCTACGACGACCGGGACGCGCTGCGGCTGTTCGTCTTCGAGCGCCGGCAGGTCTACCAATCCGACGGTCTGTTCGAGGCCTACAAATTGCAGCGGGAGATGTTGTACGAGCCAGAATGGCGGCGGGCCTTCGAACGCTGGCGCCGGGGCGAGATGCTCTGAGGCCCTCCGACCGTCGGGAGGGCGGCGTGGGCTATTCGCTCTTGCTTTCGGTGGTAGCGGCTTTGGCGCTTTCCTTGCTCTCGGCGGGGCTTTTTTCCGCTTTGGCGTCGGCGGCGGGCTTTCCGTTGTCGGCGCTGCCATTGTTGCGGACGTAGTCGGTCTGGTAGAAGCCGCTGCCTTTAAAGATGAGGCCGACGCCCCCCGAGATGACCCGCATGACGGGCTGGCTGGTGGTCGGGCACGTCGTCAGCGCGTCATCGGTGATGCGCTGTTCGATCTCAAACGTGGTCCCGTCGGCGCGGCGATAGACGTACGTTGGCATGGGTCTTCGAATCATGCGTTGCTAGGACATGCTGTCATACTTGGCCTGCCGGAGGCTCCTGGCAGGCCGTTTAGGCTTTCCAGCAAAGAATGTTCCACAGGCGACGCCAGCCGTTGAGGGCAGCATTTTGCAGGTACGGCACGAGGATGCTACGGCTCGTTGAGATTCCAGGGGGCGTCATCCGCCTTTTGCGTATGCTGGGAATACTCGCTCAGGGCACCCTGCGGGCGTGGCCCTGCTACATCTCCCGGCAGGCGACGCCCGCCGCTGCGGTTGGTGGGAATCGACGGCAGGGGGGCGCTGGAGCTAGAAGCGCAACGGTTCGCGCCGTTGCGCTTCTTTTTTCGGCGCGGCGGCCTGCGCCTATTCGAGCCGAAAGCGAAAGGTAATGGTGCCGGTCTGGCTCTCTTGGGGCGCGTTGCGGGGCAGCGCGTTGAAACGCCAGAGCTGGAGCGCCTCCTGCACCGCCTTTTCGAGCGACGGGTTGCCCTTGAGCAGCGGAAAGACCTGCGTGATGCGTCCCTGCGGATCGACCGTGATGCGTACCTTGATGTCGACGTTGACTTTTTCGGCGTAGGTAGGCAACGGGGCGTAGACGGTGCTGCGGTTGAGGCCCTCGATCTGGAAAGGCGCCGTCTTCTGCTCTTGCTGCCCGGTGCCCGGCTTGCCCTGCGTCTCGCCGGTGTCGCCGTCGGTAGCGCCGCCGCCGAGCGGCTTGGGCGGCGTGGGCCGGGGCTTCGGTTCGGGCTGTTCGACTTCGGCGGGGTTGTTCTGCGTGACGGGCGAGATCTTGTCGGTCTCCGGCGTCTGCACCTTTTCCTCGTCCTGGATCTCCTTGGGTTGCCGGGCGAGGTTGACGGGCTTGGCTTCCTTTGGCGGGGCGGCCTTCTCGTCGGGCTGCGGCTTCGGTTCGGGCTTCTTCGGCTCCGGCGTCTCGGGGCGGTCTTCCACGGCGCGTTGCACCGGGCGGCCTTCGGCTATCGGCCCGAAATCGATTTCGACGTAGCCGATAGGCTCAGGCTCGGTCACGCCCAGGTTCATCAACCCGAAGGCCAACAAGAGCAGCAGGTGCAAGAGCACGCTGGCGCCCATTCCGTACCAGTCGTTGTCTTTCATGATGGTCCGTTGTCCGTAGCCAGGGATCCGTGGTTTTGTGGCCGATGATGGGAGAAGCGCCTCGCCCGGTGCACGATGCTGCCCGCGCGGCGCCCTTCCGTGCGAATAACGAACGCCGCAGGCGCGCTATTGCTCCGCCGCAGGGACGGCCTGATCCGCGCGCAGCGCTTTGAGGGTGTGCGCGTAGGGCGGGCGCACGACGCCGCGCTCG
>JBFGTT010000375.1:0-4437 GCA_041565995.1 Rhodothermales bacterium | reverse complement strand
CGTGGTGGGTACACGCAGCCTCAACCGCACCACCACCGAGACGCCCGTGGCCGTCGACGTCTTCGACGTGGAAGAGATCACCTCGCAGGTGGGGCAGCTCGACGTCAACCAGATCCTGCAATACGTGGCGCCTTCGTTCAACGCCAACCGGCAGTCCGGCGCCGACGGGGCCGACCACATCGACCCGGCCACGTTGCGCGGCCTCGGCCCCGACCAGACGCTCGTGCTCATCAACGGCAAGCGCCGCCACCAGTCTTCGCTCATCAACATCTTCGGTTCGCGCGGGCGCGGCAACACCGGCACCGACCTCAACGCCATCCCCGCCTCGGCCATCGAGCGCATCGAGGTGCTGCGCGACGGCGCCAGCGCCCAGTACGGCTCCGACGCCATCGCCGGCGTCATCAACATCGTGCTCAAGGCGAGTGTCGACGAGTTCACGGGTGGGGCCAGCGCCGGCGCCAACAAAGCCCGCTTCCGCACCGACAAGGACTACGACGGCCAGCACTACCAGGTCAACGGCAACTACGGCGTGCCCCTGGGGCAGGACGGCTTTCTGAACCTGACGGCGGACTACCTGCGCAAGCGACGCACCAACCGCCCGGCCGATCCCAGCGAGTTCGACATCTACCGACGGCAGTACGGCGACGCGGCGTTGGAGAACTTCGGCTCGTACTTTAACGCGGGCCTCAAGCTCAACGAGCAGACCAGCCTCTACGCCTTCGGCGGCTTCAACTACCGCTACACCGACGCCTACGCCTGGACGCGCGACCCCGACAGCGAGCGCAACGTGCCGGCCATCTATCCCGGCGGCTTCGACCCGCACATCCTCTCCAACATCACCGACCAGTCCGTCTCCACCGGCTTCCGCTCCAGGGTGCGCAACTGGGACGTGGACGTCAACAACACCTTCGGGCAGAACCGATTCCACTACATCATCGACGGCACGCTCAACGCCTCGCTCCTGGAGAAGTCGCCCACGCGCTTCGACGCCGGCGGCTACCAGCTGGCGCAGAACACCACGGGGATCAACTTTACGCGGTTCTTCGACCAGGTGCTCGACGGCCTCAACGTCGCCTTCGGCGTCGAGTACCGGATCGAGAACTATGAGATCTTTGCCGGGGAGGAAGGCTCCTGGCGCAACTACGGCGTCATCGACACGCTCATCGACGGGCGGCTGCGGCAGGTGGACGTGCTCGGACGGCCCGGCGGCTCGCAGGGCTTCCCCGGCTTCCGCCCCGAAAACGAACTCGACGAGTTCCGCACGAACCTGGGCGCTTACGTCGATGCCGAGTTGGACCTGACCGACCGCTTCATGGTGGGCGGCGCCGTGCGCTTCGAAAATTACAGCGACTTCGGCGAGACCCTCAACGCCAAGTTCGCCACCCGCCTCGAACTCACCCCGGACGTGGCCCTGCGCGGCTCGGCCAGCACCGGCTTCCGCGCCCCGTCGCTGGCCCAGATCTACTTCAACTCGACCTTTACGGACTTCGTGGCGGGCGTGCCCATCGACAAGCTCATCGCCCGCAACAACAGCCCGATTACGCGCGCCCTCGGCATCCCGCCGCTCAAGGAAGAGACGGCTCGCAACGCCAGCCTCGGCTTTACGGCCAACCTGCCCGGCGGCTTCACCGCCACCGTCGACGGCTACTACGTCGCCATCGACGACCGCATCGTGCTCACCGGCGCCTTCGACGACGAAGACCCCGACATCGGCGACGACCTCAAGTCCGTGCAGGTGGGCGCGGCGCAGTTCTTCACCAACGCCATCGACACCGAGACGCTCGGCCTCGACGTGATCTTGACCTACACGGCGCTCGTGGGCCTCAACCGCGTCCGCGTCTCCTTCGCCGGCAACTTCAACGACATGACCCTGGGCACCATCCACACCAGCCCCAAGCTGCGCGGCAAGGAGGATATCTACTTCGGCCAGCGCGAGCAGTTTTTCCTGCTGGCCTCGGCCCCTGAGAGCAAGCTCAACCTGACGTTCGACTTCAGCCGCGACCGCTACAACGCCAGCCTCCGCTTCGTCCGCTTCGGGCAGGTGACGCTGATCGACTTCCTCGACGAGAAGGACGTGTACGAGGCCAAGGTGACGACCGACCTCTCCGTCGGCTTCGACCTCAGCCGCAACGTGCGCCTGACGCTCGGCGGCGCGAACCTCTTCGACGTCTACCCCACCCCACAGGACACCGAGACCGAGACGGGTGGGCTGTGGGACGCGGTGCAGATGGGCTTCAGCGGCGCTTTCTACTACGCCCGGCTGGGGTTCAAGCTGTAGCCGCAACGGGCGCGACACCGGCTGGGCGGCGGAGGCGCGCCGTCGGGCAGACGAGAGCACACCGATGGATGACTTTCCGACTGAAGGCGTTGCCCTGACCCACCTGCTGGTCGTCGGCGACCTCGACCGGGCGCGCACGTTTTATCGAGACGTGCTGGGCGCGGACGTTTACCGGGAATACGGCGGCACCTCGTGCGTGCTCCAGTTTCAGGGCGCGTGGCTACTGCTGGTCACCGGTGGCGGTCCTACGGCGGACAAACCCACCGTGCGCTTTGCCCCGCCGCAGGATCCCGACGTGGTCAGTCATCAACTGACGATGCGGGTGCCCGACTGCCGCCGGGCGTACGAGATTTTGCGGGCGCGCGGGGCGGAATTTTTGACGCCGCCGCACGAGCGCCAGGGAGAGATTCGGTGCTTTTTTCGGGATCCCGACGGGCACCTGCTGGAGATCAGCGAGTCTCGTTGAGCGGACGCAGGCCGGCGGGAGGCTATGTCGCAGGGTTGTCACGGCCTGTTGCGTAGTATGCGCCGGTGCAGGCTCCCGGCCCCTCCAGGCACGCCCCGCGCGCTCCCGCGATGGAACCCTCCGCCGCCGCCTATTCGCCCGACATCCAGGCCCTCACCGAGCGCCTGCGCCGGTTCATCCGCGAGAGCGTGCCGGAGGCGGAGGAGCGCGTCTACAAAGGCGGGAGCGGCATGGGGTATCACGCCCCCCGGTGCGGCGCCTTCTGCGGCCTCTTCCTCCGCCGCGATGCCGTCTACCTCGCCTTCCCCTACGGCGACCGGCTGCCGGATCCGGAGGGCTTGTTGGAGGCCGGGGGCCGCTACGTGGTGTTTCGCCCCGGCGACGACGTGCCCGAAGACGCCCTCTTCCACCTGCTCGTGGCGGCCCTGCTCGTGGGGGCCGACGCCCACCGCTGATGAAACCACTCGAAGGCAAAGTAGCGCTCGTGGCAGGCGCCACGCGCGGGACGGGGCGCGGCATCGCCTGCGTGCTGGGCGAGGCCGGCGCCACGGTCTACTGCACCGGACGCAGCACCCGCGAGAACCGCGTCGCCAGGCGCAAGAAGAGCGCCTCGCCGTTCGAGCTGGCCCAGCGCCCCGAAACCATCGAGGAGACCGCCGAGATGGTCGGCGCGCGGGGCGGCGTCGGCATCCCGGTGCAGGTCGATCATACCGTCGAAGCGCAGGTCGAGGCGCTCTTCGAGCGGATCGAGGCCGACCACGGGCGCCTCGACGTGCTGGTCAACGACGTCTGGGGCGGCGACGAGTTGAGCGAGTGGAAGCCGTTCTGGAAACACTCCCTGCAGAAAGGCCTGTTGATGCTTCAGCGCGCCGTGCACTCGCACATCATCACCAGCTACCACGCCGTGCCGCTGATGATCAAGACCGGCGAGGGCCTCCTCGTCGAAATCACCGACGGCGATCACTTCGGGTATCGCGGCGCTTTTTATTACGACCTCGTCAAGACCTCCGTCATCCGGCTGGCCTTTGCGCTGGCTACCGAGCTGCGCCGGCACGGCATCACGGCGCTGGCGCTCTCGCCCGGTTTCATTCGCTCCGAAGCCATGCTCGAATACTTCGGCGTCACCGAGGCCACCTGGCAGGAGGCCATCGAGAAGAGGCCGGACTTCGGCGAGTCCGAGACGCCGTTTTACGTAGGCCGCGCGGTGGTGGCGCTGGCTACCGATCCGGCGGTGTCGAAGAAGTCGGGCAGGGTCTTTGCCGTCTGGGACCTCGGCCCGGAGTACGGCTTTACGGACGTCGACGGGCGCCAGCCGAGCATCCGCAGGTGGTTAACGAAGCACCACCCCGAGATGGAATGGAAAAATTGCGACGAGGGCTTCTATGCGTACTGGGGATTGCCTTCGCTCGCCGATGCGGGATGAGCGGCACCCGGAAACGTGATACGAAAGCTGGCCGATTCGTCGTACCTCGGAAAGGACGGGCGTCTGGGGGACGAAAGATCGAGGAGGGACGAGGGGACGTGTGGACGACGTTGCTGAGCCGCAGGGGGCCTTTGCCTCGTCCAACCGCAAACCGCGCGAGCGGAACGGGCATCACACCAGCGCCAGCGCCCGGTCCAGGTCTTCGAGCAGGTCTTCGACGTCCTCGACGCCGACGGAGAGGCGGATGAGCGTGTCGTCGAGGCCGGCCTG
>JBFGTT010000374.1:0-4439 GCA_041565995.1 Rhodothermales bacterium | reverse complement strand
GCGCCGCGTCGATCTCGGCGCGGCTCTCGGCAATCCAGTTCTGAACGGTCTGCCGCGTTCCGAGCAGCGTGCCCGGCGCCAGCTCGCGCGTGGCGGCGTACCGGCACATCAGCCCGAAGGCGCGTTCGCAGATGCCGATCCAGCGCATGCAGTGGTGGATGCGCCCCGGCCCCAGGCGCTGCTGCGCGATCACGAAGCCGCCCCCTTCGGCGCCCAACAGGTTGGCACGGGGCACGCGGCAGTCCTCGAAGCGGATCTCGGAATGGCTCGTGTAATCCTCGCCTTCCTCGCCCATGATGGGCAGGCGCCGCACGTGCCGGTAGCCCGGCGTGTCGGTCGGGACGATGAGCTGGCTGGCGCGCTCGTAGGGATTCTCGGCCTCGGGGTTGGTGACGGCCATCACGATGGCGAAGGCCGCCCCCTCCGCCGCCGTCGTGAACCACTTGTGCCCGTTGAGCACATAGTCGTCGCCGTCTTTTTTCGCCGTCGTGCTCATCCAGACCGGGTTCGAGCCGGCGTGCTCCGGCTCGGTCATGGCAAAGCAACTGCGGACGTAGCCGCGCAGCAGCGGCGTCAGGAAGCGCTCCTTTTGCGCCGGCGTGCCGTGCTCGATCAGGATCTCCATGTTGCCGGCGTCGGGGGCCTGGCAGTTGAAGAGAAAATGCCCCAGCGGGCTGCGTCCGAGCACCTCGCTCACACGCGCAAACGCCGCCAGCGAGAGGCCCATGCCGCCGTAGGCTTCGGGGATCTGCGGGCACCACCAGCCGCGCGCCTTGACCCGGTTGTGCAACTCGGCCAGGCGCGGCAACAACGCCCGGAAGCCTTTCCCGCGCAGGTCCTCCTCCAGCGGATAGACGGCCTCTTCGAGGAAGGCCCCGATGGCGGGCAGCAACGTCTCGATCCGGTCGGTCACGGCGTGTTCCATTGCCTCGTCGTAAGGGTGCAGCGGGCGCGCTATTCGCTCCCGGCGGCCAGGGCGAGCCGTTCGAGCACGCCCCGGATGTCGGGCGGCCTCCAGTCCGGCGGTTTCATCCACTTGCCGTCGGCGCGGGCGTAGGAGCCGGGGCCGAACTTGCGCAGGTTGGCGCGGTCCACTTCTTCGAGCACGGGCGCGTCGTCGACGCCGAAGGCGATGAGCGTGCCGATGGTCACCACCGAGATGTCGGCGCAGCCATCGACGACGCCTTCGAGGTCGACGGCGCCCTCGGAAAAGAAGTCGAGGTGGTCGATGTGGCTGAAATCGACTTCGCGGCCGTCCTCGGTGGTCACGCGCACCCCGACACCGAGGGCCTTGACGGTCTCCAGGGCTTCTTCGAGGATCAGCTTGGCGCGCAGCCGGCGCGTCTCCTCGTCGGGGACCGTGGGGGCAGCCGGCACGTCCTGGCCGGCCTGCCGCATGAACTGCGCGACGCGGGTGTAATGCGGCGTGGGCATGGGGCGGAGAAGGCTTGAGAAACTAGCGAAAGAGGGCGTTGCCGACGAGTTGCCCGCCGTCGATGACGAACGAGGCGCCGGTGACGAAGTCGGAGGCGGCGGAGGCCAGGAAGAGGGCCAGACCGGCGAGTTCTTCGGGAGCAGCCATGCGGTGTTGCGGGATGGCCCGGAGCACGGCCTCGTTGAGCGCAGGATCGTCCCAGATAGCGCTGCTGAAGCGGGTCTTGACGAAGCCGGGGATGACGGCGTTGACCTGGATGTTGTAGGCGGCCAGCTCGACGGCCAGCACTTCGGTGAGCATCAGCACGCCGGCCTTGGTGACGCAGTAGACACCCATGCCCGGCTGCGGCGTCCGCCCCGCCACCGAGGCCACGTTGATCACCTTGCCGCCGCCCCGGGCGCGCATCGACTCGACGCTGGCTTTGACGACGCGGAAGTAGCCCTTCACGTTCACGTCGAAGGTCTTGTCCCAGTGGCTCTCCTCGGCGGTCAGCAGGGGGCCGAAGTGCGGGTTGGTGCCGGCGTTGTTGACCACCACGTCGAGACCGCCGTAGGCCGCCACGGTGCGCTCGACGAGGGCCTCGACGGCCGCCATGTCGCCGGTGTGGGCCGCCACCGGCAACGCCTCGCCCCCCGCCGCGCGGATGCCGGCGGCGACGGCCTCCAGCCCGTCCTGCTTGCGGCTGGCGAGCACCACGCGGGCGCCGCTGGCCGCGTACGCCTCGGCGATGGCCTGCCCGATGCCCCGCGAGGCGCCGGTGACCAGGGCCACCTTGCCGCTGAGGTCGGCCTTCAAGGCGTGCTGCCGCATGTCAGTCATCGCGTCGTCGTCCATACGTCCCCCTGCAAAGTACACGACATTTTTTCAAAAAGGGACTTTTTTCTCCCACACCCCCAGACTCCCACACCCCCACACCGTCCGAGCGTCCCTGCTACGCTGCTGCCGTGTACCCAGGCCAACCCGTCCACACGTCCCCCCGTCCTCACCGCCCCTTGAACTGCGGTTCGCGTTTTTCGAGGAAGGCGGCCAGGCCCTCGGCGTGGTCCTCGCTCTCGAAGCAGCGCGCCTGCAAGGCGGCTTCGAGGCGGACGGTTTCTTCGAGCGATGCGGTCAGCGCCGTCTGCATGGTCTGCTTCGTCAGGCCGAGCGCCAGCGTCGGGCGCTGCGCCAGGCGGGCCGCCCACGCCTGCGCCTCGGCCAGCAGCCGGTCCGCCGGCACCGCCCGGTTCGCCAGGCCCACCTCCAGGCAGCGCGCCGCCGGGATGCGCTCGCCCTCAACGGCGATCTGGTAGGCCAGGCGGTAGCCCACCTGCCGCGCCAGCAGCCACGACGAGCCGGCGTCGGGCACCAGGCCGAGGTTGCTGAAGGCTTGCAGCAGGCTCGCGTCGTCGGCCATCACGACGAGGTCGCACGCCAGCGCCAGCGAACAGCCCGCGCCGGCGGCCACCCCGTTGACGGCGGCGATGACGGGCTTCGGCATCGTCACGAGCAACGCGACGAGGGGCCAGTAGGCCGTCAGGATGTGGCGCTGCGCCTGCTCGCCCGTGATCCGGCCACCGAAGGAGGTCAGGTCGGCGCCGGCGCAGAAGCCCTTGCCGGCGCCCGTGAGCACGACGGCACGCACCTCGGTGTCGTCGCGCGCCTGCTCCAGCGCGGCCGTCAGGTCGCGTTCGAGGGCGCGGTCGAGCGCGTTGCGACGCTCCGGACGGTTCATCGTGACGGTGGCCACGGCGTCGGCCTGCGCGTAGCCGACGGTTTCGTAGGTCGTGAGGATTTCGCTCATCGGGGGTTGCTGTTGATCCATCGATGCAGGAATATAGCCTGACGAAGCCTCAGACGAAAGCGCCCGGCCAAGACCCTTCCCGTTTGCGCTTCTCGCTCCCGTTGCCGAGGTTACCACCGCACCCTGCCTGCCAAACGACGTGTGAAGACGATGGCTTTCTCCTCCGACGTGCTGACCATCGAGCGAGACGGGGCCGTAGCCACGCTCTGGCTCGACGCCCCCGACCGCCGCAACGCCATGGGGCCGGCCTTCTGGGCCGACCTGCCGCGCGCCATGCAGACCCTCGGCGCCGACGACGCCGTGCGCGCCGTCGTGCTGGCCGCACGAGGCCCGAGCTTCACCGTCGGCCTCGACCTCAAGGCGATGGGCGGGCTGCTTCTGCAGCCCCACGCCAACGGCTCCGACGCGCAACGGCGGCAGGCGCTCTACCGCGAAATCAAAACCCTCCAGGCCGCCATCTCGTCCGTCGCCGACTGCCCCAGGCCGGTCGTCGCCGCCGTGCACGGCCACTGCCTCGGCGGCGGCATCGACCTGATCACCGCCTGCGACATCCGCCTGGCCTCGGACGATGCCGTCTTCTCGGTCCGCGAGACGAAAATGGCCATCGTGGCCGACCTGGGCACCTTGCAACGCCTGCCCCGGATCATCCCGCAGGGCCACGTGGCCGAGCTGGTCTACACCGGCAAAGACGTCGCGGCGGCGCGCGCCCGGCAGATCGGCCTCGTCAATGACGTGTATCCGGACCGGGAGACGCTGCTGGCGGCGGCGCACGCGCTGGCCGCCGACATCGCCGCCAACTCGCCGCTGGCCGTGCAGGGCGCCAAGGCTGTGCTGCGCGCAGGCGAGGGCCGCACCGTCGAAGAAGCCCTCGAATTCGTCGCCCTCTGGAACACTTCGTTCCTGCAATCGAACGACCTGGCCGAAGCCGTCTCCGCCTTCCTCGAAAAACGCCCCCCGGTCTTCAAAGGAGATTGAAGGGGAGGGGGGAGACGCGTGGACGTGTGGACCTAATGGACGTGTGGACGATTTGAAGGAGGCGCTTCGTCCTCTCGTCCTTCCGCCCTCTCGTCCTCTCGTTCCCTCGTCCCGTCAGCCTGCCCCGGACCTGATCCGGGGATCCGGGGGACCCAGCCTGCCAAGCCTGCCCCGGACTTGATCCGGGGGACCTGATCCGGGGTCCCCTCGTCGATTTCTCCTTTCATTGACACGTCCAAACGCATG
>JBFGTT010000373.1:0-4450 GCA_041565995.1 Rhodothermales bacterium | reverse complement strand
GTGGAGGCCGTCGTACGTGTACCGCTCGTCCAGGCGTTCCTGGGCGTTCAGGAAGAGGGGGAACAGGTTCACAAACCGGCAACGGGCCGCCGCCGTCACCTCTCGCAGCAGCTTGTTCACGCGCGCCACGTGGTTTTCTTTGTCGTAATGCTGCGGAAAGCCGGGGTAGGCGGGGTTGACGGGCAACAGGCTCTGCACGTAGATCTCCGTATCCGGGCTGCCGGCCTGCACCTGCTCGATGATTTTGCGGTGGTTGTCCGCGATGACCTCGTCCGGGATGTCCTTCCCGACGTCGTTGATGCCGATCATGACGAACAGCCTGGCGGGCTGCCGCCGGATCACGTCGTCCAGGCGATCCAGCACGCCGAAGGTGACGTCGCCGGAGATGCCCCGGTTGACGACGGTGCTGTCGGCCAGCAGCTCGGTCCACTTCCCGGATTCCGTGATGCTGTCGCCGAGGAAGACGACGCGGCCTGTCACGACCGGCTCCTGCTCGAAGCGCGCGACCCTCCGGTCGTAGTGCTCCGGCAAAAACGGGGTGATGTCGAAAAGCCGCTGGTTGGTGACCTCGGACTGGGCCTGGGCCGCCAGCGGAAGGCATAGCAGGCAAAGACCTGCGGCGGTCAGCGTTCTCATGGGCAGGCAGAGGTAAGGCGCGTGGGCCGCCGCTAGGGTGCGCCGCCGACGAGCCGGTAGCTGACGAACGCCACCTCCTTGCTGTCGGGCGACCACGAGGGCACGTTGATGGTCCCCTGGCCGCCGAAGAGGGTTGCCAGCACGCGGGGTTCGCCGCCGGCGGCGGGCATGAGGCGCAGCAGGACGTTCTGGTTGGGCGGATGGCCTTCGACGGCGGCGTCGTAGGAGAGGAAGACCAGCCACTGGCCGTCGGGCGAGGGATGGGGGAACCAGTCGCCGTAGGCTGCCTCGTGCGTCATCTGCTCCTGCCCGGTGCCGTCGGTGTTCATGCGCCAGAGGGCCATCCGGCCGGTGCGGACGGAGTTGAAGTAAATCGTCTGCCCGTCGGGCGCGTAGTCGGGGCCGTCGTCGAGGCCCGGCGCGCGGGTGAGTCGCCGCTCGGGGCCGCCTTCGACCGGGATGGTGTAGACGTCGTATTCGCCGTTGCGTTCGGCGCAGTAGGCCAGCGTCTTGCCGTCGGGCGACCAGCCGTGCAGGTAGGAGGGGCCTTGCGGGGTGACCAGGCGCGGTTCGCCCCCGGTGATGGGCATCACGTAGATGAGCGACGGCTGCCCTTCGGGCGAGTGGCTCAGGGCGATCTGGCTGCCGTCCGGGGAGAGGACGTGGTCGTTGTTGCAGCGGGTGGCCGTGCCGGTGTCGAGCAGCGAAGGGGCGCCGCCCTCGACGGCGATGGTGTAGAGCCGCCCGCCGCTGTTGTAGATGAGCGTCGCGCCGTCGGGCGTCCAGTTGGGCGCTTCGAAGTGTTCGCGGGCGCGGCGCACGACGCGGCGCTCGCCGGTTTCGACGTTGACGATCTCCAGGGTGCTCTCGACCACGCGCGCGTCGTCGGACACAAGGCCCAGGGCTTCGAAGCCGACGTTGCTGAAGACGGCGGTCTCGGGCGTCGCCGCGTCGTGCGAGGAGACGGCCAGGCCCGCGTAGACGGAGTCTTGCAGGGCTACGGTGACGGACCCCACGGGTTGAAAGGCCCCGCCGGCGCGCGCCACCGACAGCGTGAAGAGCGAACCGTGGCGTTCGAGCCGCAGCGTCGCCGGCGCCGATACGGCGGAGCGGACCTCCCGCGTGGGGCCGCCGGCTTCGGCCCGGTACCGCAGCGCGATCAGCCCGTCGCCGTGGACCGCCGCGTCGGCGTAGGGCGCGTCCTCGTCCAGGCCGGCGCGCACCATCCATCCGGCCTTGCGGCGCGCGTCGGTGCCTTCGCCCACCCAGGCCACGTCGGTCGTCAGCACGAGGTCGCCCCCGGCCTTTCGCCAGACGTAGTGGAAGGCGTCGAGGCTGTCCCGGACGCTGGCGCCGCCGGTGACGCGGTAGGTGGCGCTGCCGGCCTCGTACGCGGCGGCGCCCGCCTGCTGGACCTCGCCCACGTCGGAGGCTCCTTCGAAGTCGCCGAGGCCTCGGTCCTGCCCGCACGCCGCCAGCAGCAGGGCCGCAGCCGTCAGGGCCGTCATCCGGAGCGATGCGACCCGCAGGCGAGGGAAGGGTAGGGTACGCGAAGAGCCGGCCATCGACGTGCGAGCCTCCTCGAAGCGGAAGGGGTAGACCAGTACGCGGGGAAAGATGCCATCGGCCCGTCAATATTGCAAGCTGTGCCGGGCGCGCCGGGGCTGATTTTGTGCGCTCAGGCTTCCTGCTGCTCGCGGAGGTTGAATTCGAGTTTCCAGCGCCGGTCGTCGTCGCGGGCCACGCACCAGAGTTCGAGCGTGCCCACTTCGGTGACGTTGCTTTCGAGCCAGACGGGCAGGACGGTGCCGCCGGCGTCGGCGTCGGTGGCCGGCAGTTCGGCTTCCATCGTCGTGACTTCCTGGATTTCGCCGCTCCAGTCCTCGACGATTTCGCCGGCGCGGTCCGTCTTGCGCGTCGTCGAGGCCAGCAGGTGAAACACGGCCTGGTCGCCGACGACGAGGCCGAACTCCTTGCCCCGGATCTGGGCGTCGGTGCCTTCCTCCATGCCGAAGGGCACCACGCAGAGCGCCTTCATGGGCGTCGGGATGCCGGGCACGGCGGGCATGGCGCTCTCGATGCCGATGTAGTAGCTCTGCGCCGTGCCCGCGCGGATGCGGATGCCGCGTCCCCGGCGGGCCAGCCCGTAGTAGGCTGCGCCGAGGGCGACGGCCAGGTCCAGGCTGGCCGAGGGCAACTCGCGCAGGGCCTCGTTGCCGCTCCAGCGGCGCAGCGCCCCGAGCACCTGCGCACGTAGCGCCTGGGCCTTCATCACGCCGCCGTTGAAGAGCACGGCGGAGGGAAACGCCACCGACCCCTCGGCGCCGTCGCCGGCGGCCTGGCGCCCGACGAACCGCGCCAGGTGCCGCGTGATGGCCGGGTCCGACTCGTAGGGCAGGCCCATCTCGCGCACACCCACCTTCGGCTTCTGCTCCGGGAAGTCGGTGGCCTCGCACGCCGGGAAGAAGCCGCCGACGAGGATGGTCTCGATCTCCTGGCGCGTCAACTCGGTGCGGATCGTCCCGCCGATGAGCGAGGAGCCGCGACCGAGCACGACGACGGGTTCGGCCTCCAGGTCGGGATCGCTCAGCAGGCGTTCTTTGGCCTTGCGGCACTGGTGCCAGAGGCCCCGGAACTGCCAGGTGTCGAGTTGGGTGCCGCCCTGGGCCAGCTTGGCGCGGACGGCGTAGGCCAGCGTCAGGTCCATGTTGTCGCCGCCGAGCAGGATGTGGTCGCCCACGGCGGCGCGTTGCAGGTCGAGGCTACCGTCTTCTTCGACGACCTCGATGAGGCTCAGGTCGGTGGTGCCGCCGCCCACGTCGCAGACCAGGATGGACTCGCCGACGTGGACGGCCTCGCGCCAGGCTTCCTGCTCGGCGGCGATCCAGGCGTAGAAGGCCGCCTGCGGCTCTTCGAGGAGCGTCAGGTGGAGCAGGCCCGCCGCCCGCGCGGCCTCCACGGTCAGTTCGCGGGCCACGGCGTCGAACGAGGCGGGCACGGTGAGGTAGACCTGCTGGTTTTCCAGGCGCAGGTCCGGGTCCTCGGCGGCCATCTGGTGGTTCCAGGCGTCGCGGAGGTGTTCGAGGTAGCGGGCGGTGGCCTCCAGCGGCGAGACGCGCCGGGCCTCGGGCGGGCTGTCCCACGGCAGGATGGCCTGCGTCCGGTCGATGCCGCTGTGGCAGAGCCAGGACTTGGCCGAGGCCACCAGGCGGGCCGGCAGTTCGGCGCCGCGCTCGCGGGCGAAGGCGCCCACGGCGTAGTCGAGGTCGGCGTGCCAGGGCAGGGCCAGGCTGCCTTCGGGCACGTCGTGCGCGCCCGGCAGCAGCAGAAACGAGGGCAACAGCGGCTGCGCCTGCACCTCGCCCGGACCCACGACCTGCGGGATCTCGAAGAGGTGGATGTCGGGGGCGTCGGGCGCGTCGGCTTCGGTGTAGGCGAGCACGCAGTGCGTCGTGCCCAGGTCGATGCCGACGATGTAACGGGGATCAGGCAAGAGGGATCTCCTTCGGGAAGGGTGTCACGAATAACGAGGCGAGCGCGTCAGGCCGTCACTTCCACCTCGGCGGCGGCCAGGATCTTCTCCTGGCCCTGCCCCGGCATCCGCGCCGGGAGGTTGACGCGCACCACGCGCCAGCCCCGGTGGCGCAGCGCCCCCTTAAACGGCGGATCTCCGACAACGTTGCCCGTCAGGCGGACGGCCTGCGTGTCGAAGCCTGGCGCCACCGTCACCGCGCTGCCTTCGGCTTCCTGCATGACGGGCGCCAGCTCTACGTGCTCGGCGAGGGCCTCGCTGCACCCGGCGTGGATGCTCCGC
>JBFGTT010000372.1:0-4457 GCA_041565995.1 Rhodothermales bacterium | reverse complement strand
GACCCTGACCGACACCGAGCGGCAGCAGCGCAAGGACCAGATCGTCGAGAGCGCGCAGACCTACACCTTCACGCGGTCGTTCACCACGCGCCTGCAAAAACGCGGCTCGCGCTCGGCCCTGCTGCGCAACACGCTCGACGGAACCTCGCTGAGCTACTCCTACACCGACTCCGACGGGCGCTCGCCCAACCAGTCGCTGCGCAACTCGTGGCGCTGGAGCACCTCGCTGAGCTACCGGCTCAACGTGCGCCGGCCCGGCATCTTCCGCCCCTTTGGCTTCCTCGGCGACCTGCCGGTGCTCGGCGCGCTGAGCGGGCTGCGCTTCAACTACCTGCCCAGCGGGGTCACCTTCACCGGCACCGCCTCGCGCAACTTCTCGGTGACGAAGGAACGCCCCGACCCGCTGCGCGACACCCTCCCCGACGCCCTCGACCCCGACCTCACGCCCGAAGAGGCGACGCTCATCGATCAGGCCATCTTCCCGCGCCGGCCCCAGCACACCTTTACGCACCAGCGCCAGTTCGGCCTGCAATACAGCCCCTTCGGCTTCCTCAACCTGGGCTTCGACACCAACACCGACCAGAGCCTCAACGACCTCGGCGCCCGCCTCGACTCGAGCACGGTGCTCATCCAAGACGGTGTACCTGTTCTGGACGAGCGTCCCATCTCGGCGCTGCTGAGAGACAGCACCATCACCCGCCCGGACCTCGGCGCGACGGCCTTCAGCCTGCAAGACCTCCAGGTGCGCCCCGTCGGCAACATCATCAACGACATCCTCGGCGGCGCAGACCCACGCACCGAGCGCTACGAATCGCGCCTCAACGCCACGCTCCGCCCCCGCCTCGACCGGATCAAGGCGCTCGACTGGATCAGCATCCAGGACCTCGGCTACGGCGCCTTGTTTGCCTGGCGCAACGGCCCGGTGGGCAACAACTTCGGCGCCACCGTCTCGTCGAGCGTGGACCTGCGCGGCGGCCTGACGGTGCGCCCGCTGGGCCTGTTCGAGAAGTTCGGCTTCTACCGCGCCTTGCAGGAGCAGCAGCGCGAGGCCGAGCAGAAGGCGCGCGAGCGCCGCGACCAGAAAGCCCTCGAACGCAAGCAGCGCCGCGAGGAGCGCCAGCGCGAGCGCGAACAGCGGCGGCTCGAAGAGGAGGCGGGCGCCAGGGACGAAGCCGAGGGCCGGCCCCCGCCGGAAGAAGAAGCAGCACCGCAGGCGGAACCGGCGCAGCCGCCGCCCGGCCAGGCCGCACCCGTACAGCCCCCGCCCGAAGGCGGGCAACCCGCACCAGAGGCCGCGCCCGACACCACCGCCCGGCCTGGCGGCCTCAAGGTGCCCCTGCCCAACCCCGTCGGCTTGCTGCGCCAGGCGCTCCTGGCGGTCACCGGCATCGAAGACTTCCGCCTGACCTACACCGGCAACCGCCGTAGCGAGGCCACCAACGTGGGCAGGCGAGACACCTCGGGCGCCGTCGGCGTCAACTACAGCCTGCTCGACGCCCTCTTCCGAAAAGGCCCCTCGCTGGGGTACCGCCTCGGCCTCGAACGCCGCATCGACCCCGGCGAAGAGCGCATCCTCGACGGGCGCGTCCAGGTGACCGACGCGCTCACCAACTCGGACCGCTTCCAGGCCAACACCCGCCTCCGGCTCTCCTCGACGCTCAACGTCAACCTGACCTGGAACGTCGAGTGGGCCAGCCGCGAGATGGTCACCTTCCGCAGCGCCGACTCGTCTTCCACCGTCCAGACGGGCGACAACCGGGGCTCCGTGTGGGCCTTCCGCGCCTCCTACCTCGACCTCTTCAAGCGCCAGCTGGCCACGCTGCGCGCCGACGCGGTGCACATCACCCCCGAAGGCGAGATCGAGAGCACGGTGCTCACCAACCGCGCCGTCACGCAGGATTTTCTGGCCGCCTACCTCAACGGTCTCGGCCCGCTCGACGGCGCCGGGCGCCAGCCCTTCCCCATGCCAAGCTGGCAGGTCAACTACAGCGGCATCACCAACTGGCCCATCATCCGCAGCATCGCCCAGAGCGCCGCGTTGCGCCACGGCTACGGCGCCGACTACGGGGCCGACTACCGCTCCAACCCCGCCGCCAACGAGCAGAATTCGTTCAACCTCCAGGGCGGCCCCACCATCGTCTACACCATCCCGGAGGTCGAGGTGGGTAGCGTGCGCGTCAACGAGCGCTACCAGCCGCTGATCGGGCTGGACCTGGGCTTCAAGGGCGGCGTGCAGACAAGCGTGGCCTGGAACACGGGCAATACCTACTCGCTCAGTACCACCAACAACATCGTCAGCGAGACCAAGACGAACGAATTGACCGTGACGGCCTCCTATCAGAAACAGGGGCTTAAGATTCCCTTCCTGCCCGTCAAGCGCCTCAACAACCGGGTCGGCTTCAGCATCACCGTCTCGCGTTCGACCAACGACGACCGCACTTTCTCGATCCGCAACGCCATCGCAGCAGCCGCCGTCAGGATTATCACCGGAGACGATTTCAACCCCGAGGAGGCCCTCACGGGCGACTTCGTGCAGATCCTGACGCAGCACAAGCGCCTGACGCTGGCGCCCAAGATCAGCTACCAGTTCAGCAACCGCGTCTCCGCCGACGCCTTCGTGCGCTACGAACGCTTCGAGGGCGACAGCCGCCGGCCTTCGACCACCTCGGTCAACGGCGGCTTCAACTTCCGCGTGAGTATCTCGAACTGAGCGGTCAGCGGGCAGCCGTCAGCGGGCAGCTAAAAGAGCTTCAAGCTGTGCGCTGAAAGCTGTTCGCTGAAAGCTGTTCACGCTTTGTCACCCCTCTTCCAAGAACCTGTACCGACCATGCCTTCACAGGGCACTGCCGGCGTTAAGCGCGGCTACATCATCCCCATCGGCGGGGCCGAGGACCGCACCGACAACCCGGCCATCCTGGAGCGTTTCGTCCGGCTCTGCGGCGGCGACGAGGCGTGCCTCGTGATCGTCCCGACGGCCTCTCGGATGAAGGACACCGGCTCGCGCTACATCGAGCACTTCGACGAACTCGGCGTCGGCAGTGCGGAGTCGCTGCCCATCAAGACGCGCGCCGACGCCGAGCGGGAGAGCTACCTGGAAATCCTCGACAGGGCCACCGGCATCTTCCTCTCCGGCGGCAACCAGTTGCAACTCTCGACCATCCTCGGCGGCACGCCTGTGGCACGCAAGATCCGCCGGCTCAACGCCGACGGCGTCCACGTGGCGGGCACTTCGGCGGGGGCCGCCGTCCTCTCCGAGCACATGATTGCCGGCGGCGCGAGCGGCGCCACGCCGAGGCAGGACATGGTGACGCTGGCGCCCGGCCTGGGCCTGACCAACCACCTCATCATCGACCAGCACTTCCGGCAGCGCGACCGCCTGGGTCGCCTGCTCACCGCCGTCTCCTACAACCCCTTCGTCACGGGCATCGGCCTCGACGAAGACACCGCCGCCTTCATCGGCCCGGACGACGTGCTGGAGGTCGTCGGCAGCGGCGCCGTGACCGTCGTCGATCCGAGCAAGCTCCAGCACTCGTCGATGGGCACGGCGCGGACGGGCGAACCGGTGAGCCTGATCGGGTTGCAACTGCACATCCTGGCGCACGGCGCGCGCTACCACACCGTCAGGCGCGAGGCGTTTTTGCGGTGAGGGCATCTTTGCTCGGCGTCGTAGGAGACTTTTTCACGAACCGGCTGAGGCGGGCGGCGGTATATTCAGCGTGACGTGCCCGACCGCAACGGATCTCCCCACGAGCATGGCGACGCAGCCGAAACCCTACCTCACGCCGGAAGCCTACCTGGCGCCGGAGCGCGAGGCCGAGGTCAAGCACGAATATTACGCGGGCGAAATCTTCGCCTTCGCCGGCGCCAGCGAGGCGCACAACCTGATCGTAGCCAACGTACTGGCAGGGCTGCACCCGCAACTCAGAGAACGGCCCTGCAAGGCGTATCCGAGCGACATGCGCGTCAAGGTCAGCCCGGCGGGGTTGTACACCTACCCGGACGTCGTGGTCGTCTGCGGCGAGGCCCGGTTCGACGACGCGCACCGCGATACGCTGCTCAACCCGACGCTCCTCGTGGAGGTGCTCTCGCCCTCTACTGAAGGAGACGACCGGGGGAAGAAATTCGAGCAGTATCGCAAGCTCGATTCGGTGCAAGAGTACGTCGTGATTGCGCAGGAGAAGCGCCACGTGGAGCACTACGCGCGCCGTCCGGACAACCAGTGGCTCCTCTGGGAGACCGATAGCCCGGAGGCCGTCGTCGAGCTGGCTTCCGTCGGCTGCCGGCTGCCCGTGGCCGCCCTCTACGAGAAGGTTGATTTCGACCTGGAAAACGAAACCTCACCATGAAGATCATCTCCACGAACGTCTACGTCGGGCCGAACCAGTACGCCCACTTCCCCGTCATCCGGCACGTGCTCGACCTGGGCGTGCTGGAAGCGTGGCCGACGTTGCGCATCG
>JBFGTT010000371.1:0-4468 GCA_041565995.1 Rhodothermales bacterium | reverse complement strand
GCTCTCCTATGCCCTCGAAGACGCCGAGCAGGACTGGCCGGCGCTGATGCAGAAGCAGCCCTGGGTGACGGCCTACACGCGTCGCCTGAGCGGCTTCGGCCTGGTCAGCTCCGACTCGTCGAGCGCCGGCGCCATGATCGTCGGCATCGAGCCGCAAGCCGAGCGCGGCGTCACTACCTTTTCGCAGAAGATCGTCGAAGGCCTGCCCCTGGCCGAGGGCGACGACCACGCCGCGCTGCTGGGTCGGACGCTGGCGCGCAACCTGGACGTGGGCGTGGGCGATACGGTGGTGGTGCTCACGCAGGGCTTCCGCAACGCCATGGGCGCCGACCTCTACGCCGTCCGGGGCCTCGTCCGTACCGGCAGCGCCGACGTGGACCGATCCATGATGATCCTGACGCTGCACGACGCGCAAGACCTCTTCTCGATGGACGGACGCTTCACCGAAATCGTGCTGCGCACCGACCGCTATCAGGCCGACGACCGGTACGCCGCCGAGCTACGCGCACAACTCGATCCGACCCGCTACGAGGTGCTTTACTGGGCCGAACTGATGCCGGAACTGCGCCAGTCCATCGTGCTCGACAACGTCAGCGGCGCCATCTTCCTGGTCTTCTTGCTTATTCTGGTGGGCTTCGAGATCTTCAACACGACCACGATGAGCGTGATGGAGCGCGTGCGCGAGTTCGGCGTGATGCAGTCGATCGGCATGAAGCCGCGCCAGGTGAGCCTGCTCGTCTTTCTCGAATCGATGCTCAAGGTGACCGTCGGCCTGGCCGCCGGCCTATCGATCACCCTGCTGCTGGCCGTCTTCTTCAAGGACTACCCGATTCCGCTGAGCCAGGAGTTCGTTCGGCTCTCCGAGAGCTTCGGCTTTGTCATCGAGGATCTCACGTTTTCTACCCGCTTCACGGTGTTCCTGGAGCCGCTGGCGTCCGTGGCGCTGATCACCCTGCTGGCGACGGTCTATCCGATCTTCAGGGTGCGCCGTTTTTCCCCCGTCGAGGCGCTGCGGACGGCGTGAGCGGGGAGGGCCCCTAACCCATTTCCAAGAACCCGATGAGCATACTACTCAAGATCTCCTGGCGCAACGTATGGCGCAATCCGCGCCGGTCGTGGGTGTTGATCACGGCCATCGCGGTGGGCGTCTTCAGCTTTATGGGCGCCATAGCCTTCATGGACGGCTTCGTCTTCCAGATGATAGACTCGGCCATCGACCTGCAGGGCGGGCACATCCAGATGGCCGCGCGCGGCTATCACGAGAACCCGACGATACGCTCGTACGTGGCCGACGCGCCGGCGGTCGAGCAGGCGCTGGACGGCGTGCCGGGCCTGCACTACGCGCCGCTGGTGACCACGCCGGGGATGGTCAACAGCGCCGAGCAGGCCTCCGGCGTGGTCATCAGCGGCGTCGATCCGGCGCGCGAGGCGCAGGTGACCACCGTGGCCGCCTCACTCGTCGAAGGCAGCTACCTCTCGGCGGAAGGCGGCGCCAACGAGGTCGTCATCGGCGCGGCGCTGGCCGAACGCCTGAAGGTGCGGCTGGGCGAGAAGATCGTGCTGATGGCCAGCGACCTGCACAACGAGGTCAGCGCGGGAGCCTACCGCATCGTCGGGCTTTATCGGACCAGCAGCACGGAGTTCGACAAGGCCAGCGTCTACGTGCACCTGGCCGACGCCCGCAGGCTGGTGGGCTACACCGCGCAACAGGCGTCTGCCTTTTCGCTGCGCCTGGCTTCCGGCGAAGAGCTGGTGCCCACCCTGCGCCGCCTCCAAAACCGCCTCCAGGACAGCCGGCTCGAAATCCTCACCTGGCGCGACCGCTTTCCCATGCTGGTGCTGATGGTGGACATGTACGACTACGCCAACATCCTGCTGGTGGTGGTGCTCTTCACCGCCATCGCCTTTACCATCATCAACTCGTTCCTGATGGTTATCTTCGAGCGGATCCGGGAGATCGGCATCATGGCGGCCAACGGCGTACGCCCGCGCCAGGTGCGCAGCATGCTCTACCTCGAAGCCGTCTTTACCGTGCTGCTCGGCGTGGGCGTCGGCGGCGCGGTGGCTCTGGCGCTGATCGCCTACTGGACGAAGGTCGGGCTGGACCTGTCCTCGTTTTCGGAAGGGCTGGGGTCGTTCGGCATCGGGGCAGTCGTCTATCCCTACCTCGACCCGCAGCACGTGGGCCTGGGGCTGGTGGTGATCGTGGCGATGGTGCTGCTCTCGGTGCTCTATCCCGCCATCAAGGCCAGCCGTTTCGAAATCGTGGAGGCTATCAACTATGTCTGAACGTTCCGCCGAAATCCAACCCGTCGTGGCGCAGGGCGTCGAGGCCGACGGGCACCTGCACATCGTCGAGGCGACCGCCCTGGTCAAGATCTACCAGGACAAAGGCGGCGTGCCCGTGCGCGCACTCGACGGCGTCGACTTCGAGGTCGACGTCGGCGAGTTTACCGCCATCGCCGGGCCCTCAGGGTCGGGCAAGACGACGCTGCTCAACCTCATCGGCGGACTCGACAAACCCACCTCGGGCGGCGTCGTGGTGGCCGGCAAGGACCTCGCCGGCATGAGCCGTAACCAGTTGGCCGACTTCCGGCTGCGCAACCTGGGGTTCATCTTCCAGGCCTACAACCTGATCCCGGTGCTGACGGCGGAAGAAAACGCGGAGTTCAACCTGCTCCTGCAAGGCGTGCCGGCCAAAGAGCGCCACAGGCGCGTCAAGCAAGAACTGGCCGACCTGGGCATCGGCGAAGAACTGCTGCACCGGCGGCCCCGCGCCCTCAGCGGCGGGCAGCAGCAACGCGTAGCCATCGCGCGGGCGCTCGTCTCGCGCCCACAACTCATCCTGGCCGACGAGCCGACGGCCAACCTCGACTCGAAGACCGGCGCCCGCCTGCTCGACAAAATGAAGGAGATGAATGAAAAAACGGGCGTCACCTTCCTCTTCTCCACGCACGACCCGATGGTGATGCAACGCGCCCGCCGCCTCGTGACGCTCCGCGACGGCCGCATCACCAACGACGAAGTGCGCGACTGAGGATGCAGAGGCCGCGCCGCCATAGCCTCCTGAACGTGCTGCTGCTGCTCGTGGGCCTGCTGGCGGCGGCGCCCGGCCCGGCGCAGGCGCAGCAACTCCGCCTCGGCGGCTACGCCAAGAACCTGGGCCTGCGCGCCACGTCGTTCTTCACCGGCGAGGCGTACGTCCTCGACGTGAGCCGCCTGCGCACCCGAGGCCGGATCGACCTGGGCAGCAACCTCCACGGCGAAGCCTGGCTCGACACCGAACTGCTCCTCGGCAGCTTCCTGGCGACGCCCGATTACGCCTTCAGCAAGTCCGTCGAACGCACCGCCTTCGCCGACCTGGACTGGACCCTCGCCGAGGGCGAGCGCTACCTCCTGCGGCAGCAACTCTTCCGCGTCTTCGCCACGGCCTACGTGCGCGGCGTGCAACTGACCCTCGGACGGCAACGCATCGCCTGGGGCACCGGCTTCGTCTGGAACCCGACGGACCTGCTCAACCCCATTAGCCCGACGGCCATCGAACGCGACGAGAAGGCAGGCATCGACGCCGTCTACGCCGCCGTGCCGCTGGGCGCGCTCTCGCGGGCCGAAGCCGCCTTCGCGCCGGGCCGACGCGGCGAAGAGGCCAGCGTCGCCGTCCGCGCCGGCGCCAACGTCAAGGAATACGACGTGTCCGTGATGGCCGGCTCCTTCCGGGGCGACCGCGTCGTCGGGGGCGACTTCGCCGGCTACGTGGGCACTGCCGGCCTGCGCGGCGAACTCGCCTACACCGACGCCGACACGGGCCGCGCCTACGTCCGCGCCACCCTCAACGCCGACTACAACTTCGCCGGCGGCTACTACACGCTCGCCGAACTGCACTACAACGGCGCCGGCACGCACGACAAGGCCCGCTACAACGCGGCGGCGCTGCTCTCGGGCACGCTCTTCAACGTGGCCCGCCTCTACGGCGCGCTGGCCCTCAGCAAGGCCGTCACGCCGCTCTTCGGCTTCAGCCTCTACGGCCTGCTCAACTTCGACGACGGCAGCGGCCTGGCCGGCCCGGCGCTGTCCTACTCGCTGGCCGAAAACCTGGAACTGGCCCTGAGCGCCTACGTCTTCTTCGGCGCCGCAGACACCGAGTTCGGCGCGCAAAAAAACGTCTACTTCGGCGCCGTGCAGTATTACTTCTGAGGACGGTTGACGCGGATCAGGTGCCTGGCCGGCCCAGCGTGGCGTTGAAGCGCCCGATGGATGCGCGCTGCCTGGCCGGTAAAGTCCGGATCGAAGGTGCACACGATGATGCCGGCGTGGTCCGCGCCCTGGTTGTGCAGGCGTATAATATCAACTCACTGAAAAAGATGTGCAAGCTTGCCCGCGTGTCATCCCGAACGAACGTGAGGGATCCCCGTCGGTAAAACCAGGCATCCATGGAATCGCTGGGGATCCCTCCTCCCTGCAGTCGTCG
>JBFGTT010000370.1:0-4473 GCA_041565995.1 Rhodothermales bacterium | reverse complement strand
GTGCTGGGCACCATCGCCATCAACCTGCTGGCCGGGCCGGTGTTGTTCAAGATGGCGCTGGCCCGCGTGGGCGAGACGCGCGAGCAGCGCGAGGCCCCCGACGCCGAAGCGCCTCCTGCCGAAGCAGCGCCTGAGGAAGCCGCGCCGGCGGAGGCGCCGGCGGCGCCCGCCGAGGCCCGCTATCCCCAGCCGGCCTTCGCCTCACCCAAGTTGACGGCGGCGGCGCAGGGCCTGCTCGAGGGCCTCGTCCGCCACCAGCAAGACTTCCAGGACCAGTTCCTCGCCCACTTCGCCGAGGCGCAGCAGCAGTTCCTGGCACGCATGGCCGACCACTACCGCGCGGCGCTGGCCGATCTGCAACGAGCGCTCGACGACGCCGACGGCGAGCCGATGCAGCAGGCGCACCGGTTCCGCCAGAGCCGCATCGCCCTCTCGCGCCGCCTCCAGAGCGACGTCATCGCCTTCGGCACCCGCCCCGAGCGCACCGAGGCCGCGCAGCAAACCTTCGCCGACTTCAGCCAGGCCGTCCGCGACCTCTGCCAGCGCGCCGACGAGCGGTTCGAGGTGATCCAGGAGGCCGCCCGCTTCCAACCCACGCCCGACGACGGCGCCTACATGCGCCTCCGCAAGGCGCTCAAACGCGCCGGTGAGCACCTCAGCAGCCTCTTCGGCTCCGGCGTCCGCGACACGCGCACGGTGCCCTTCCGCCGCATCACCCTCTTCCACCTCGACGGCCTGCTGCCCGGCCAGATGCTGCCCGTGGCGAACATGACCGGCGCGCTGCCGCTCTTCGTCCTCGACAAGGTCCGCATCCTCCACCGGCAAATCGACGAGCAGTACGCCGCCGTCGTGGGCCGCCTGCAGCCCGAAGACGAGGCGCACCCGCCGCTGCGGCTCGACGCCGAACTCTTCGAGACGATGCGCCGGGAGATGGACGCCGACTTCGACCAGGCTGCCGACGACGTGGCGCGCTACGCCGACGAGATGCGCCGCCGCCTCGCCTTCGCGCTCGTGCAGCGCTACGCCGCCATCCTGAACGATCTCGAAAGAGCCGGCACCTTCGAACTGCCTGCCCGCCAGCGGCGCTTCTCGCTCGTCTACGAGAAATGCCAGCACGCCCGGCAGGCCCTCCAGCAGGCGCTCGACCGCTGGCACGCCTACGCGCAGGGCGCCGCCGCCGGCCTCGCCAAGCACCTCGACGTGGTGATACTGGCCGACCACGTGGGCCGCATCGTGGACGAGACGGTGGTGCGCGTCTCGGCAGCCATCCAGGACAAAGTAGGCGCGCACGTGGAGACGGCGCAGGCGGCGTGCGCCCGCAGCCGGGATACCCTCGCCGCCGCCTTCGACGGCAACCCGGATGAGGCGCCGGTGCGGGAGACGCTCACGAGCCAGCAACACGCCCTGCTCGACGCCCTCGACGAAGACATCCTGGCGCCCCTGGCCGACCTGCGCGAGAGCCGCCTGCTCAACGCCCTGCTCGACCGCATGCTCCAGCAGTTCAGCGACCTGGCCGCCGCCGTGCCCGAAACCTACCAGGTGATCGAGCCGGGCGACCTGCCGGCGGCCCGCCAGAGCAGCCTCACCCCGCCCGAAGCCCGCCTGAAGATCGCCCCGATGCAGAAGGTCACGCGCGCCTACCTCGAAACGCGCCTGGCCCGCAACCTCGCCGAGGCCAACCAGACCCTCTTCCGCGAGGTGGACGTCGCCCTCGACGCGCTGACCGAGGTGCGCCACCTGGTCCGCTACAACCTGCAAGCCGCCCTCGACGAACTCGACGGCGCCGCCGAAGACGCCGCGCGCGCGCGCGAACTGGCCCTCGGCGGCCTCGAACGCGCCCGGACGCGCCTCGAGCAGACCCGCGAACAGGTAGAACACTTCGCCGACGAGGTCCACCGGCAGATCTACGAGAGCACGCAGGGCCTGGTCTCCGCCCTCGACACCGAAATCACCGGGCAGACGGCCTTCACCCTGCGGCTTCAGCAAGAGCGGCAGCAGGCCCTCACGCGCGCGGCGGCGTCGGTGCGCGAGGTGGCCGGGCGCCTCCGCCAACGCCTGCGCCGCCTCTACCGCACCGCCCTGCGCCGCTTCAGGCCGCTGGCCGAAGACCTGGTGCGCGAAGTCCGCTCTACGCTGCCGCTCGACGAACTCGAACCCGCCGAAGCCCTCAGCCGCTACGACCTGGCCCGGCTCGACGCCGACCGCATCGAGCGCCTGCCGTTCATCTACCAGAAGCTCTTCTCCTTTGCCCCCCTCGAAGCCGACGAGTTCCTGGTGGGTCGCCGGGAGGCACAGCAGACGTGCGAACTGGCGCTACGCCGATGGGCCACGGGCACGCCGACCTCGGTGGCCGTCATCGGCGAGCCGGGCGTGGGCGTCTCGAGCTTCCTCAACCGGGTGGCGCGCCGGGTCGGGGAGCAGCACCGCGTGCATCACGTGCGGTTCACGCAGACGCCTTCTTTGGAAGAAGCGCTGGCGCGGCTGCTGGCGCGGCGGCTGGACCTGCCCCGGGCGCGCGACTTCGAAGACCTCGCGCGGCAGATCCGGACGGGCCTCGGCGGCGAGCAGGGCCGCGCCGTCGTCCTGCTCGAAGACGCCCACCACCTCTACCGGCGGACGCCCGGCGGCTTCGACGTGCTCAAGCGGCTGTTGCTGCTCGTGGCCACCACCGGCGACCGGTTCCTGTGGATCCTCTCGATGAACAGCCACGCCTGGCGCTACCTCGACGCCGCCGTCAGCCTGGCCGACGCCTTCGCCTTCACCGTCCGGCTCTCGCCGTTGTCGCGCGGCGGGCTGGAAGAGGCCGTGCTGGCGCGGCACCGGTTCAGCGGGCTGAACCTGCGCTTCCTGCCCTCCCTGCTGATGCGCCAGCGCCGCCGCTACCGGCGGGCCGACGAGGCCGGGCAGCAAGCGATGATCCAGGCCGCCTTCTTCGACCAGCTCCACCGACTCTCCGGCGGCAACCCGCTGGCCGCCCTGTTCTACTGGCTCAAAGCCATCGACGACGTGCAGGACCACCGCCTCACCGTGCGCCCGCTCGACCGGCAGCCCTTCGGCTACGTGCGCTCCCTGGAGGTGGAGGCGCTGCTGACGCTCAAGGTGGTGCTCCAGCAAGGGGCGCTCACCGTCGAAGAGCACGCCCGTCTCTTCGGCGCCGCCGAGGCCGACAGCCACGCCACGCTGATGCACCTGGTCCACCTCAACCTGCTGACCCGGCACGACCACACGGCCCCGCCTACCTTCTGCCTCAACGGTCCGATCTACAAGCCGCTGGCGCAAGAACTCGCGGCGATGAACCTGCTGGATTGAGAACCCGCCATGCTCGCCCCCGCGCTCTGCCTCCTCCTGCTGGCCCTGACGCCCGCGCCGCAGCAAGTGCCCGTCGCCGACACGACGCGGGCGGCGGCGGACACGCAGGCCCTCGTCCTGCCCGTCGCCGACACGACGCGGATGTCGCCGCTGCTGGCCCCGCCCGCCGGCGCCGGCGCGACGGACCTGGGAGCGGTGCTGCGCAGGGTGGGGCGTGACCTCTCCGGCGAGTTCGCCCGGTTCCGCGATACGTTCTCGTTCACGCGGCTGCTGCTGGCAGTGCTGGCACTGGTCCTCACCTACCTCGTCGTCCGCATGGCGATGTGGCTGCTCGAGCGCCTGGCCCGGTGGCGCCCGCAGCAGGCCTTCCGGATCCGCCGCGTCATGCCGCTGCTCAAGTTCACGTTGTGGTTCGCGGCGGTCTGGATCGTCGTGGGCAGCCTCTTCACCGGCTCGACGGTCGTGCTGATTCTGCTGGCGCTGCTGTTCGTCGCGGCGGCGGGTGTGACGGCGCTCCTGTTCCTGCGCGACCTCGCTGGCGGGCTGATCCTGACCTTCGAACAGCCCTTTCAGATCGGCAGCCGCGTGGCCGTGGGCGAGCACCGGGGCGTGGTGCGGCAGATCGGCCTGCGCTCCTTCGAACTGGCTACGCCCGATGGCGCGACGGTGGTGGTGCCCAACGCCGAGGTGCTGCGCCGCTCACTGACGGCCACGTAGCCGGACGTGCCGGAGGCTCCCGTGACGGTGGAACTGGCCGTGCCCGAGACGGTAGACCTCAACGAGGCGCGCGTGCGCATCCGCGAGGCCGCCTACGCTTCGCCCTACGTCTACGCCGCCCGGCCCGTCACCGTGGCGCTGACCCCGCCCGAGGGAGCGACGGGGCGGCTGCGGCTGCGCGTGGAGGCCTACGTCTTCAACGCGCAGTACGCGCAGGCCCTCGCGAGCGACGTGGTGCGCCTGGCCCACGCGGCCTTCACGCAGGACGGCGCCGAACGCGCACCCGCACCCTCCGGCGACGATCCCGACGCGCTTGCCTGAACGAAGGCGTCGGTCTTATATTCGATCCCCCTGCCTGCCCGGGTGGCGGAACGGTAGACGCGACGGACTCAAAATCCGTTGTCCGCAAGGACGTGTGGGTTCGATTCCCACCCCGGGTACCCCACC
>JBFGTT010000369.1:0-4485 GCA_041565995.1 Rhodothermales bacterium | reverse complement strand
GTCTGCTTCCGACGATCCTTCCTCCCACGACCGCCGTCCCGACCTGCGCCCGATGAGCCGCGCGGCCACGCGCCTGTTCGTCATCGCCTCGGTGATTCTAGCCTTTGCGCTGGCCATTGCCGGGTCGGTGTATCTGGTGCGGCTCGCCCGCGAGGCCGAGCAAGAGCGGCAGGAGCAAAGCAGCCCGCCGCCCGACTCCCTCTCTCCCGACTCGCTCTCCACCGACTCGCTCTCCACCGACTCGCTCGACGCCCGCAGTGGCTGACAGAGCACGCGGATGACACGGATGGAGCGGTCTCCAATCCGTGTCGATCTGCGTTGCATCGGAAAAGAGGGGGGCGGCGCGCCGCAGCGCCCCCTACCGCCAGTAGCCGGCTACGAAGACCCAGCCGCCGTGGCGGCGCGTCCAGTGGGCAGCCACCCAGCGGGCGCCGTGGCGCGGCGGCACCGTCCAGCGGCCTTTCACCCACACGTAGCGGCTGCCGCGATACGACCAGTGCCCGCCCACCCACACGTGCCGCAGTGACGGACGGCGGGGCCGGATCTCGCGGCGCGGCGCCGGCGGGCGCTTCGCCACGACCACCACCTGGTCCGGGCCGGGTTGCGCCTTGACCACCACCACCCCGTCCGGCGCGGCGTCGCGCACCACCACGCGCTCCGTCGTGCATCCCATCGCCGAGACGGTCGTAAAGGCGAGCAGGGCCGTGCACAGCATCATCTTGCTTTTCATAGCGATACCTCTCGTTGGTTGCCAGGAAGGTTGATGCGACTTCGCAGGATCAACTACGAGCTTGTATCGGTCAGGGATGAGGCAAGACGGCGCCGTTTTTGTCACGAGACGACCCTCCTTTTGTGGCGAAAGGTAGGCACGCTGCCTTCCGGGGTGCGGAGGGCGCGACGGTTTCGACCACGCAAAACGCCCCGACCGCCGTGGAGGCAGCCGGGGCGTTCTGGCGTGGAAGCGCAGGAGGCGGCTTACGACGACGCCTCCACCGACTCGGCGGCGCCGTCGCCGGCGCCGTCGCCCGAGGCGGGTTGTTCGAGGTCTCCGCCGAGGGCGGCTTGCAGTTCGGCCAGTTCCTTCTTCGAGCCGACGACGATGTCGCGGAAGCGGCGTTGGCCGGTGCCTGCCGGGATGAGATGCCCGACGATGACGTTCTCTTTCAAGCCGTAGAGCGGGTCCACCTTGGCTGCAATCGAGGCCTCGGTGAGCACCTTCGTCGTCTCCTGGAACGAAGCGGCGGAGACGAACGAGTCGGTAGCCAGCGCGGCGGCGGTGATGCCCAGCAGGATCGGCTCGGCCACGGCGGGCTGCGCCTCGCGTACCTGCACGGGCTTGAGGTCGCGCCGTTTCATTTCCGAGTTGATCTCGCGGAGGCGTCGGCGGTCGATGAGTGTGCCGAGCATCACGTCCGAGTCGCCCGCGTCGATGACGACGAACTTGTCGTAGAGGTTGTCATTGATGGCTTCGAGCTGGAAGCGGTCGATGTTGTCGTCTTCGAGCAGCGGCGTGTCGCCCGGATCGCTGATGCGGACTTTCTGCATCATCTGGCGGACGATGACCTCGATGTGTTTGTCGTTGATGGTCACGCCCTGGAGGCGGTAGACCTCCTGGATTTCGTTGACGAGGTACTCCTGCACGGCGCGCGGGCCTTTGATGCGCAGGATGTCCTGCGGCGAGATCTGGCCGTCGGAGAGGGCTTCGCCGGCGCGCACGAAGTCGTTCTCGTGCACGAGCAGGTGCTTCGAGAGCGGCACGAGGTAGGTCTGCGAGATGGAGCCGTCGCGCGAGGTGACGATCACCTCCTGGGCGCCGCGTTTGCGTCCGCCGAAGGTCACCACGCCGTCGATTTCGCTGACGACGGCCGGGTCGGTGGGGGTGCGCGCCTCGAAGAGTTCGGTCACGCGGGGCAGGCCGCCGGTGATGTCGCGCGTCTTGGCGCTCTGGCGCGGGATCTTGGCGATGACCTGTCCGGCCTGCACCAGGTCGCCTTCATCGACCTGGATGCGGGCGCGCACCGGCAGCGGATACTCGCGGCGGTTCTGGGCGGCCTTGCCGGTCTGGATGAGCACGGCCGGCGTCAGCGTGCGCTCGCGGCTCTCGGTGATGACCTTCTCCTTGTAGCCGGTCTGCTCGTCGGACTCTTCGCGGTAGGTGGTGCCCTCGATGATGTCCTGGAAGCTCACCGAGCCGGAGACTTCCGAGAGGATGACGGCGTTGTAGGGGTCCCACGAGGCCAGCACCTGGCCCTTCTCGACGAGGTCGCCCACGCTGACGAGCACTTCGGCGCCGTAGGGGATGATGTAGGAGATCAGCTGCCGTCCGTCGCCTTCCGGATCGACGATCTTGATCTCGCCCTGGCGCGTCAGCACGATTTCCTGCGGTCCCTCTTCGCCTTCGAAGCTGACCGTGCGCAGGTTCTCGTACTCGACGCGCCCGCCGTACTTGCTCTGGATGGTGCTCTCGGCCTCGATGCGGCTGGCCGTGCCGCCCACGTGGAAGGTGCGCAGCGTCAGCTGCGTGCCCGGCTCGCCGATGGACTGCGCCGCGACGACGCCCACGGCCTCGCCGATTTCGACGAGGCGTCCGCCGCCGAGGTTACGCCCGTAGCAGAGCGCACAGACGCCGCGCCGCGCCTCGCAGGCCAGCGCCGAGCGAATCTCGACTTCCTCGATGCTCGTCTCGGCGATGAGGCGGGCTTTGTCTTCGTCGATCATCTCGTTGGCCGAGACGATCAACTCGTTGGTGAGCGGGTCGAACACGTCGTGGAGCGAGACGCGGCCCAGGATGCGGTCGGCCAGCGGCTCGACGACGGTCTCGTTGTCCTTGAGGGCCGAGATGGCGATACCGCGCAGGGTGCCGCAGTCGCTGATGGTCACCGTCATGTCCTGCGCCACGTCGACGAGGCGGCGCGTGAGGTAGCCGGCGTCGGCGGTCTTGAGGGCAGTGTCGGCGAGGCCCTTGCGGGCGCCGTGCGTCGAGATGAAGTATTCGAGCACGGAGAGGCCCTCTTTGAAGTTCGAGACGATCGGGTTTTCGATGATCTCTCCGGCCGAGCCGACGAGGCTTTTCTGCGGCTTGGCCATCAGGCCGCGCATGCCGCCGAGCTGGCGGATCTGCTCCTTGGAGCCCCGCGCGCCCGAGTCGGCCATCATGTAGATGGCGTTGAAGCCCTCCTGGTTGTTCTTGAGCGTCTCGAAGAGGACCTCGCTGACGCGGTTGTTGGTGCGCGTCCAGATGTCGATGACCTGGTTGTAGCGCTCGTTGTCGGTGATGAAGCCCATCTCGTAGTTCGTGCGGGCTTTGCCCACCTCCCCGTTGGCTTCGCCGATGTAGACTTCTTTCTCGTAGGGGATGACGATGTCGGCCAGCGAGAAGGTCAGGCCGGCGGTGGTGGCCTGTTCGAAGCCGGCGCGCTTGATGTCGTCGAGGAAACGCGTGGTGGTCGGAAAGTCGGTGACTTTGAGCACGCGTCCGATGAGGGTGCGCACGTTTTTCTTGGTGAGCACCTCGTTGATGAAGCCGGCCTCGTCGGGCACCACCTCGTTGAAGAGCACGCGTCCGACGGACGTATCGACGGCTTCGCCGGTGTGCAGGCGCACCTTGACCTTGGCGTGGACGGCGACGATGCCCTGGTCGTAAGCCTGGCGTACCTCGTCGGTCGAGGAGAAGCTCATGCCTTCACCCTTGAGGCCGCTCCGGCTCTTGGTCAGGTAGTAGAGGCCCAGCACCATGTCCTGCGTCGGCACGGCGATGGGGCCGCCGTGGGCCGGGCTGAGGATGTTGTGGCTGCTGAGCATCAGCACCATCGCCTCGAGGCAGGCGTCGTGGCTCAGCGGCACGTGCACGGCCATCTGGTCGCCGTCGAAGTCGGCGTTAAAGGCGGTGCAGACGAGCGGGTGAAGCTGGATGGCCTTGCCCTCGGTGAGCACCGGCTGGAAAGCCTGGAAGCCGAGGCGGTGGAGCGTCGGGGCGCGGTTGAGCATCACCGGGCGTCCCTGGATGACCTTCTCCAGGATGTCCCACACGTCGGAGGTGCGGCGGTCGACGACCTTCTTGGCCGATTTGACGGTCTTGACGATGCCGCGCTCGATGAGTTTGCGGATGATGAAGGGCTTGAAGAGTTCGACGGCCATCTCCTTGGGCAGGCCGCACTGGTGCAGTTCGAGTTCGGGGCCGACGACGATCACCGAGCGGCCCGAATAGTCGACGCGCTTGCCCAGCAGGTTCTGGCGGAACCGGCCCTGCTTGCCCTTGAGCATGTCCGAGAGGCTCTTGAGGGCGCGGTTCGAGTCGCTGCGGACGGCGTTGGCCTTGCGCGAGTTGTCGAAGAGGCTGTCGACGGCCTCTTGCAGCATGCGTTTTTCGTTGCGCAGGATGACCTCGGGCGCCTTGATATCGATGAGGCGTTTGAGGCGGTTGTTGCGGATGATGACGCGGCGGTAGAGGTCGTTGAGGTCGCTCGTGGCGAAGCGGCCGCCTTC
>JBFGTT010000368.1:0-4488 GCA_041565995.1 Rhodothermales bacterium | reverse complement strand
CGGCAGCACCAGCAGCGCCGCCAGCAGGACCGGGAGAAATGGGGTCGTGCGCATATGCGGAGGGGGACGGTGTTGAAAGAGGAAATCCCCGGAAGATAAGCCCTGCGCGTAAAACGTGAAACGTAAAACGTATGCGCCGCCCCGCCAAGGGTCCCGGCAGCGCGTCATGGCGGCGTGCGTCGTGGCGCGGCGCGGCGTTTTTTTTGCAAACGCGCACATCCTCAAAAAAAATTGCTGCTCGTTTTTCGGGATCGAAAGGAATTTTCTTTCGGGAGGCGTGCTCCTGTGGCAGGATCCGGCCTGCCGGCGTCGCCAATGCGGGCAGGGGAAGTAGGCCGGGTCGGTGGCAACGGCGCGGCGCGGGAAGCGCGTTTGCGGCAGTTTTATTGGGAATATGATCGCGGATCCCTGAAGAAAAAAACTTGGATCCCTAAAAAAAAATTAGCGGCAAAACATCGTATCTTGCCCTCCCCCCGGAATGCTTCTGTTGCCCTGAACCTGTCGCGAGGGCCCCCTCATGAATCGAACCGTACCGCCTCATTTTTCGCGTTGCCTGGTTGCCTGCCTCGCCCTCTTGCTGCTGGTTGTGACGGCAGGGATCCCTTCGGCGCAGGCGCAGACCGCCGTCTTCTTCAACGAAATTCACTACGACAACACGGGAACCGACACGGGCGAGGCCATCGAGGTGGCCGGGCCGGCGGGGACCGACCTCGCCGGCTGGAGCATCGTCCTCTACAACGGCGCCAACGGCCTGTCGTACGATACCCGGGCGCTCAGCGGCACTATCCCGAACCTCTGCGGCGGCTTCGGCGTCGTCTTCGTCACCTATCCCACCAACGGCATCCAGAACGGCTCGCCCGACGGCATGGCGCTGGTCAATGCCTCCAGCACCGTCGTGCAGTTCCTCAGCTACGAAGGCACCTTTACCGTGCTCGACGGCCCCGCCAGCGGCATGACGAGCACCGACATCGGCGTCTCGGAGGGGAGCGGCACGCCGGCAGGCTTCTCGCTGCAATTGGGCGGCACCGGGACCTTCTACGAGGACTTCACCTGGAACACAGAAGCCGCGCAAACCTTCGGCGCGTGCAACACCGGGCAGACGTTTGTGGGCGGCCCCGCCGATCCGGTCCTCAACGAGTTCGTCGCCAACCACACCGGGAGCGACGTGAGCGAGTTCGTCGAGGTCTTCGGCGATCCGAACACCGAATATTCCGCCTTTACCGTCTTGCAGATCGAGGGCGACGGCACCGGCGCAGGCATCATCGACAGCGTGCATCCCGTGGGTACCACCAACGCGGGCGGCTACTGGTTCACCGGCTTTCTGAGCAACGTCCTCGAAAACGGTACCCTCACGCTGCTGCTCGTCGAAGGCTTCACCGGCAGCCCCGGCGCCGACCTCGACACCGACAACGACGGCACGCTCGACAGCACGCCCTGGACGCAGATCGTCGATGACGTGGCCGTCACCGACGGCGGCAGCGGCGACCGGACCTACTCGGGCACCGTGCTGGCGGCTTTCTTCGATGGGCAACCCTTCCATCCCGGCGGCGCCTCGCGCATCCCCAACGGCACCGACACCGACAGCGTGGCCGACTGGACGCGCAACGACTTCGACGGCGCCGGGCTACCCTGTTGCGGCGCCGGCACGCCCGACGTGGGCGAGGCGCTCAACACGCCCGACGCCGAAAACGAACTGGTGCCGGCGCCCCCGCCCGTGCTGGTCATCAACGAGATCGACTACGACCAGCCCTCGACCGACGCCGCCGAGTTCGTCGAACTCTACAACGCCGGCTCCTCGGCGGCCAACCTCGGCGGGTTCACCGTGGAACTGGTCAACGGCAACGCCGGCGGCGCGGCGCTCTACAACATCATCACGCTGCCCAGCGTCAGCCTGGCCGCCGGCGATTACTTCGTGATCTGCGGCAACGCCGCCACCGTCATCAACTGCGACCTCAACGCCGGCGTGGCCACCAACTTCATCCAGAACGGCGCTCCGGACGCCGTGGGGCTGCGCGACGCCGGCGGCGCCCTGCTCGACGCCGTCAGCTACGAGGGCAACACCGGAGCGCCCTACACCGAAGGCTCCGGCGCCGGCCTGGAAGACGACCCCGGCGTGGCCTTCGCCGGCATCTCGCGCTTCCCCGACGGCACCGACACCGACCAGAACAACGTCGACCTGAGCCTGCGCTGCATCTCGCCCGGCGCGGCCAACCTGGCGCAGTCCAGCAATTGCACCGATCCGAGCGCCGTGCTGCAAGTGGTCATCAACGAAGTCGACGCCGACACGCCCGGCTCCGACGACCGCGAGTTCGTCGAACTCTTCGGCGCCGCCAACCTGCCGCTCGACGGCCTCGTGGTGGTCTTCTACAACGGTTTTAATGACCAATCTTACGCGGCCTTCGACCTCGACGGCTTCTCGACCGACGCCGGCGGCTTCTTCGTGCTCGGCAACGCGGCCGTCGCCAACGTCGATCTGGTCTTCTCGGACGGGCTGTTGCAGAACGGCGCCGACGCCGTGGCCCTCTACCTCGGCAACGCCTCCGACTTCCCCAACGGCACCGCCGTCACGACGGCGAACCTGCGCGACGCCCTCGTCTACGACACCGCCGACGCCGACGACGCGGGGCTGCTGGTGCTCCTGAACGCCGGGCAGCCGCAGGTGGACGAGGACGGCGCGGGCGACAAAGACAACCACTCGAACCAGCGCCTGCCCAACGGCTCCGGCGGCCAGCGCAACACCGACACGTACGCGCAGATCCCGCCCACGCCGGACGCCGTCAACGCGCCGCCGCCGCCGGTAGTAGAGATCTTCGAGATCCAGGGGTCGGGGCTGACTTCGCCCTTCGATAACACGGTCGTCACGACCAAAGACAACGTCGTCACGGCGCTGGCGCCCAACGGCTTCTTCATGCAGACGCCCGCCGCCCGCGACGACGCCGACGTCAACACCTCCAACGGCATCTTCGTCTTCACCGGCAGTACGCCGGGCCTGGCCCTCGGCGACGCGGTCGACGTGACCGGCGAGGTGGACGAGTTCTTCGGCTTCACCGAGTTTGCCGGCGGATCGACCGTGACCGTTACGGGTACCGGCACGGTGCCCGCGCCGGTCGTCTTCGACGCGACGACGCCCTCGCCCGACCCGACGACGCCCAGTTGCTCCGTCAACGACTTCGAGTGCTTCGAGGGGATGCTCATTTCGATTACCGGCGGCGCCGTCAGCGGGCCGAACCAGCGCTTCAGCCCGGATCCCGTCGCCGAGGTGCACATCGTCGCCGGCCCGACGCGCGCCTTCCGCGAAAAGGGCATCGCGTTTCCGGGGCTACCTCTGTTGCCCGTCTGGGACGGCAACCCGGAGGTCTTCGAACTCGACCCGGACAAGCTGGGGCTGCCCAACCTGGTCATCCCCGCCGGCTCCTCGTTCGACGCCGTGGGCGTGCTGGGCTTCGAGTTCGGCGGCTACGAACTGTGGCCCACGGCGCTGACCGTCACCCCGGCGACGCTGCCGGTACCGGTGCGCGCGCGCGTCCCCGGCGAGGCCACGGTCGGATCGCTCAACCTCTTCCGCCTCTTCGACGACGTGGACGACCCGCCGAGCGTGCGGTTCGACGGGGCCTTGCGCAACGACGCCGTCGTGAGCACCGCCGAATACCTGCGGCGGCGCGCCAAGTTCGCCCGCTACATCCTCGACGTGCTGCGCGCTCCGGACATCCTGGCCGTGCAGGAGGCCGAGAAGATCGAGGTGCTCCAGGATCTCGCCGCCGACATCGCCGCCATCGACGCCTCGGTGACCTACACGGCCTTCCTCGAAGAAGGCAACGACATCGGCACCATCGACGTGGGCTTCCTGGTGCGCGAAAACGTGGTGGTGGACGCCGTTACCCAACTCGGCGCCATGGAACTGCTTTCCGTCGACGGATCGCCGCTGCACGACCGCCCGCCGCTGCTGCTCGAAGGGCGCTTCATCGTCGGCGGCATGCCCGCGTTCCCGATAGCCGTGATGGCCCTGCACCTGCGCTCGCTCGGCGGCATCGACGATCCGTCGGGCGGGCCGCGCGTGCGCCAGAAACGCCTCGAACAGGCCCAGTCCGTCGCCCAGAAAGCGCAGGGCTTCCAGACGCTCAATCCCAACACCGGCCTCGTCGTCACCGGGGATTTCAACGCGTTCGAGTTCACCGACGGCTACGTGGACGTCGTCGGGCAGATCAAGGGCGACGTCACGCCGTCCGATAACCTGCTCAGCGGCCCGGACCTGGTAGATCCGGACCTGACCAACCAGGTCTTGAGCCTGCCCGCCGGCGAGCGCTACTCGTTCATCTTCCAGGGCAGAGCGCAGGTGCTCGATCACGCCGTGACCTCGACGGCGCTCGACCCGGCCGTCACCGGCTATGCCTACGGGCGCGGCAACGCCGACGCGGCGGTCGATCTCATCAACGACGACACCACGCCCGCGAACCTCCCGCTGCGCTCGTCCGACCACGACGGCCTGGT
>JBFGTT010000367.1:0-4511 GCA_041565995.1 Rhodothermales bacterium | reverse complement strand
TCAGCGGTACCGGGCGGCGGAGCGTTTTGAGCCAGGTGCGCAGGGCCGTTTCGCGCAGGATGTGGAGGGCGGTCGCGTTCATGGTTGCCGGCCTCGGCCCGGATGGGAAGGCGGCTCGAGGGTCCAGGGGCTACCGGTGAGCCGGAAGTAGGCGCCGGCCAGATCGGCTTCCAGGCGTTCATAGCCCGAGAAGGCGAGGCCGCGTGCCGCCAGCACGTCGAGGGCAGGCTCGCCGGGCGCGAGGTGGGAGGTGCGCCAGAGCGTCACGGTGCGGTCCTTGATGGTGACGTCGAGCACGCCGCCGAGGGCGCCCAGCTCCCGCCGCAGGGCGTCGGTCTGGTCCGTCGCTTCGGCCAGCGTGATGACGGCGCGCGCGCGGCTGTGTGCGGCGATGAGCGCCGCCGGCGGCTCCGCCGCGAGCAAGCGGCCTTCTTTGAGCAGTAACAGCCGGTTGCAATGGGCGGCGACGTAGGAGAGGTCGTGGGTGGCTACCAGGGCGGTGCGGCCCGCCTCTCGCCAGCCCAGGAGGCGGCGCCAGAAAACGTGCCGCCCTTCCGGATCGAGGCTCGCGGTCGGCTCGTCGAGCAGCAGCAGGCGCGGCGCGTGCATGACGGCAAGCGCCAGGTGCAGCCGTTGCCGCTGCCCGCCCGAATATTCGCGCACCCGCCGGTTGCAAAAAGACGCCAGGCCGTAGTCTTCGACGAGTTGGGCCAGGCGGCGGCGGCGGTCCCGGTGAGGCAGCCCGCGCAAGGCGTAGAACAGGCGTAGCGTCTCCCAGCCGGTCATCTCGGCATCGAGCGTGGCTTGCTGCCGGGCAAAACCCGCCTCCGCGCGCAGCGCCCTTTTGTCCTGGCGTGGATGCCGCCCAAAGACCCACGCTTCGCCTTCGTCGGCCGCCAGGATGCCGAAGAGGATCTTCAACAAGGTGCTCTTGCCCGACCCGTTGCCCCCGATCAGCGCCACGAGGTCGCCCTCGGAGACGGAAAAGGAGACCGCGTCGAGGGCCCGCACCTTGCCCCGGAAGGTCTTGCCTACCCCTTCGACCTGTATTTCGGAGTCTGGCGTGCGGGGTGCGGCGTGTGACACGGTCGCAAGAGGGGGGACGGTTCAGTCGGCGTAGACGATGGTGCCTGCGTGCTCGCCCCGGACGGCGGCTTCGACGCGCTCTGGTTTGCACCCGTTGACCAGTTGGAATTGACGCACGAGCCGGGCATTGAGCAGCACGTCGGGCAGGACCTCGTCGAACGGGAGGCTCTTCAACCTCCGTTTTTTGAGTTCGCGCGCGCCGATGGAGTCGATAAAAGCGGCCTGCGGGTTTTCTTTCGGGTCCTCGGTGTAGAGGCCGTCAACGTCTTTGACCAGCGTGATCGTCTTGCACCCGAAGCACTCGGCCAGGATAAAGCAGCCTGCGTCGGTACGGTGCGGCGGGATGCGTCCGATGCCCGGCGGGTGTTCCCAGAGCGAGTAGGGCGGCACGCCGTTGAATATAACCCCCGGCGCCGAGTGGATAAAGAGCGGCAACAGGTGCCCGAAGATCTCCGGCGGGATGGCCACCACGCCGTAGGGCGCCAGCAGCGTGCCGAGGATGTGCGCGTTGCCGAGCGCGTCGGCTACCGAGAGTTGCGCCAGCACGCCGGTGGGTAGCCCCAGGTCGAGTCCAATAGAAAAGATGTGGCGGCTGCGCACCCCGCCCCCGACGCCCAGGATGAGGCGCTCGGTTTCGAGCAGCGTACTCAACACCTCCACCACCGGATACGTGGTTGCCTTGCCCGCGTCGAGGATCGAGCGCCCACCCACCTTGACGACGTGCACCTCGGGCAGCATGCGCACCACGGGCGACTCCGTCGAAGCCATCACCTCCTTGTCGAGCAGGCTCTCCCGCATCAGCATCGACTGCACGTGGTGGCGCTTGTCGCTGTCGTTGGTAATCATCTTGCGTTTCTCCTCAAAAAGTAAGCACGGTACACGTATTTCCTGCATCGCCGGTCGATTTTGAGCTCAATCGGCCGTGATCAGGGTGCCGACGTCCTCGCCGTTGAGCGCGCGCGTCAGGTTGCCTTTGACCAGGCCGTTAATGACCTGGATGGAGCGGCGGGTTTCTGCCCTTTCCATGAAGTCGAGGACCGGACGCTCGACCACCACGTCCGGCAGGTCCATTTCCCGAAGCTCACCCACCGTGATTTTAGGGATGAATCGGGCGTTTTTGTCCTTCTTCGGATCGGCGGTATAGAGGCCGTCTTCGTCTTTGACGTAGATCATCGACCGGGCGCCGAAGACCTCGCTGATGAGGTAGGATCCGGTGTCGGTGCGGTGCGGGGGAATGCGGCCCACCTCCGGGTTTTGCTGCCAGAAGGTGTAGGGCGGCATGCCGAAGAAAATGACGCCGTTGCGCTCCTTCAGGTACAGCGGCAACTGCGGAAACTGTACCGGTTCGATGAAAGGAATGCCGTGCTTGGCCAGCAGGTAGTGCAGCATGCGCGCGTTTTGCATGCTCACAAAGGTGCCCAGCACGCTCAACACACCGGTGGGCATCCCCAGGTCGATCCCGACGCTGTAGGCGTGGCGCGCGCGGGTGCCCGCCCCGGTGCCGATGATCATCTTGTGCCGTTCCAGGTTCTCGGCGATCTCCTCGACGAGCGGGAATACCGCCGCGCGCCCCCGGTCGATGATGCTTTGTCCGCCCACTTTGATGACGTTGGCTTCGGGGAGGATGGGCAGCACAGGGTAGCGGGTGGTGTGCGAGAGCAGCGACGCATCCGTCAGATTGCCGGTGACGAGCGACGTACCCAGTTCGGTCAGGAGTTCGTTTTCCATGCGGGTAGAAAAAAAGAATAGCTACGGCGTGGGGGGCAGAAAAATAGCCCGGAGTTCGAAAGATTCCTCCTGGGTCAGCGGTTTTTCCAGGTCAGTATACTGCATCTCGGCCCAGGCGCGCAACTCCGCCAGGATGCCGGCTTTGACGGCGTCAGGCACGTCGCGCCCGGCCAGTCCTGCTTTTCTTTGCCAGGAGGTCAGCGAGTCGGCGGGGCGGTGTGTGGTCGTCCAGCGGGCGGCCCTGCGCGTCGGGACGCGCCGTCCGCCCTGCTTTTCGAGCGCGGCGAAGACGGTCTCGGCGTGGTCGTCGTGGCTCTTGCCGGCGAAGCCGCGTGCCTTCAAGAGCCGGCGCATCTGCCTGCGCATGACCGCCTTGACGGACTCCTCCGGGCGATGCACCCGCCCCAGCACGAGCCAGGCGCCCCGTAGGCTCGCCACGCGCCGCGTTTCGGCCACCACGTGGTCGGCGTCGAGGTGGTGCAGGGCGCGCGCGCTGAAGATCACCGTCACGCTGCCGTCCTCGGCGGGCCAGCGCCGGTTGCCGTCGGCCAGCCGGAGGTCTGCCTGCAAGCCTTCCTGGGCCAACTTCTCGCGGAACACCGTCAACATTGCGGGCGAGGCGTCGAAGCCGGTGTAGCGGATGGGGTAGCGGAGCAGGTCCAGGCTCAGCGCGCCCGTGCCCGCGCCGATCTCCAGCCACGACTGCCCCGGCTCCAGCGCAACCAGGTCGGCCAGCGCCTCGGCAATGGCCCTACAGGCCTCGGCAGGCACGCCGGCCCGTTCGTCGAAGCGCGTGGCCTGATCGTCGTAGCGCATAGCGGTGAATAGCGTCTTGGAGGAGCTTTGCGGTGGCGTGCTCTATGCTCAAACGCAGTCCATGGACGATGCCCTGGAACAAAAACCGTCGCAGGAACGACGGAAGTCGGCATGACGGAGCCGTCCCTGTCAGCGTAAATTAAGAACGGCTGCGGCGCCCGCCGAGGCGGCCTGCGCCGCGCGGTTTACGCCCCGGCCAGCCGTCCGCTCAGGCGCAGCAGTTCGGTCTCGGCGCGTTTGGCTTCGAACTGCGCCGTGAGCAGGCGGCTCTGCGCCCGCGTGAGCGTCTCCTGCACCTCGCGCAACTCTACCGACGTGATGGTGCCCAGGCGGAACCGTTCCAACCCGATCTCGACGTTTTGCCGCGCCAGGCCCAGGTTCTCGCGTTCGAGGGCGATCAGTTCGAGGCTGTTGCGGTAGTCGGCGAAGAAGCGGGTCACGTCGGTCTGGATCTGCGTACGGGCGTCTTCGATGGCCAGGTCGGCGTTGCGGATGTCCACGGCGGCGTTCTGCGCGCGGCGGCGGCGGTTGAAGCCGTCGAAGAGGTCGAAGTTGACCGTCAGGCCGTACGTGAAGTCGTCGCTGCGGTTCGAGAGGAGGAAGCCGGCCTCGGCCTCCAGGTTTGCATAGTTGAGGCCCGCCGAGAGGTCGATGGTGGGCAGGCGCTCGGCGCGGATCTCGCGCAGCGTCAGCGCGGCGACGGCGCGTTCCTGCTCGGTCACCTGGAGCGCGGCGTTCTGCGCCATCGCCTCGGCAAGCAGTGTCTCCACCGCGATGTCCATCGCAATCTCGACGGAATCGACGACGGTGTAGTCGAGCGAGAGGGGACGCACGAGGAGCTGGTTGAAAGCGGCCTTGGCGTTGACGAGGGCCGTCTGCTG